>JBBRJL010000275.1:0-4693 GCA_038219375.1 Chitinophagales bacterium
TAAAAGGGTGACTGCCTGAAGGGGTGAACACCTAAATGGGAACACCCCTACCCCTAAAGTGGAATATATTGATTATCAAATTACTACACATAAAAATATCTTACAATTTATATTTGTAATTACTTTTCGGAGTGGACTCAAAGTATATTTTGCCAATAAAATTATGCTATTACATTTTTATCATTAACTTTGCCTAAGGTTTTGAAAAAATACAGTTGATTTTAAACTCAAAAATATGTACCGCAGACATCTTACTCTATTAAATTATTTAAGCCAAAACTATGAAAACTTCTTTTTATCATAATTTTATTTTGCTAATGCTCTTTTTGCAATTCTCTTGCGAGGTTATTGGTAGGAATACGTCTGATAAGGAAACTTTTACTATATTATCATCTAAACAATTTATCAGTTTCTATTTAGATAAAAAGGAATTAAAAGCCAAACTCAAAACAGAAGAAGTCATACAATGCAACATCAAAACAGGGGAGTATTTCAGGAAATATTTATACTTTGACAATACTAGTCAAATCACTGATATCAATATTGATGGTAGGTATGTCATGCCTATAATTACAGACGATTTTCCACAATCAGGTATTTTCCATAGTGATTCAAAACTCGCTTATATTGACCACAGATTCAATACCAAAAGTAAAGATATTACCATTTTTACTGAAAAAATATTCGAGGATTTTAAATTTATAGACTTACTAAAATTTCAACTTTATTCTTACGCTGTCAATTATTCAGAGATTGCCATAGAAATACCAAATTGGTTGAATTGCGATTTACAAAAATTCAATTTTGATGGATACAACGTGACTTCAAATGTAAAAGAAAATAAAAAATCAAAGATTTACACTTTTACTATTCAAAATTTACCCGTAGAACTAGAACTAAAAGCAGTACCAGATTCCCGTCAATATCAACCACATATCATGTTGTTGCCAAAAAAAATGACTGTTGACGATAATACTAAAAACCTACTTCCTGATATCAATAGCCTCTACAGTTGGTACAATTCTTTGGCTAAGGAAATAGGTAATGACAAAACCGTATTAGTAAAGTTGGTGGAAGATATCACATTAGGCAAAAGCTCACAGTTGGACAAAATAAAAGCCATTTATTACTACATCCAAAACAATATCAAGTATGTCGCATTCGAACATGGTATCATGGGCTTCAAACCTGAACCTTGTCAGAACGTATTAAAAAACAAGTTTGGAGATTGTAAAGGTATGGCAAATCTCGCAAAAGAAATGCTCCAAACCATAGACGTAGACGCTCGATTGACTTGGCTAGGTACCGACGGATCGCCTTACAACTACGATTATCCATCTGTATATGTAGACAACCATATGATCTGTACGGTCGTCCTTGATGGCGAATATATCTTTCTAGATCCTACTGAAAAACACAATGATCTATTCGCATATGCTAGTCGTATCCAAGGTCGTGAAGTCATGATACAAGATGGCGATAAATACATCAAAACCGTCGTGCCTAAACAAGATGGCGACAAGCACATGACACAAAATGAACTAGTCATGAGGATAGAAGGTAGCCTACTTAAAGGCGATGGAAGTTTGTTGATGAAAGGAAATAGCAAGACTAGTTTTGCATCATTTATCCTATCGTCCGGTGAAAAAAATAAAGAGAAAGCTATCAACTATTACGTAGGTAAAAACGACAATAACTTTAATGCCAAAACTACCCAAACACAAGTAATGCCAAATAGAGATGAAGATTTTGAATTAAAATACGAACTCGTAGCAGATAATCAAATCTTAGTTTCTGGGCAGGAAAAATATGTAAATTTGGAATTTGACAGACCACTTGGTAGCATGGTCATAGAAGAAAACAGAAATTGTGGTTACTTCCATGGATTCAAACAATACGAACAGTCAAAAATCAACTTACACATCCCATCTCAATATACCGTAAAGTATTTACCTCCTACTATTAGTGAAACGAATGAATTAGGAACCTTCCATTTTGGATATGAAGTCAAAGAGAATAAGATATTCTATAATAAAAACATTTCCTTAAAAACAACTGAAATCCCTGTAAAGAGTTTTGACACATGGAAAAAACTCATCAAACAACTCAATAACTTTTATGATGATAGAATCATTTTAGAAGTTGTAAAATAATCATCAACATACAAAAATGAAAATACATTATTTCTTCATTATCTTAATTATTGGTCTCTGTACTGTACCACAATTTGCCCAAACTCAAAACAAAAAAAAAGTAAAGAGAGATGTTAAGAACTTGGAATTTTATAATGCTGTGGTAGATAGAAAGGATCAGAGTTTTGACGCAATGACTGCCCCGGAAGAATGGAAAGATGAATCTTATGTAATACTAGCTGCCAGTACATATATCAACGTCGGTGCCAAAAAAAACCAAATGCATGGTATCAATCGTAAGAGAATATTACTTCAGGATCAGAATGCAGTAGAATTGTTTACAGAATTTTATTTTCAGGATTCTGAAACGATTTTAATTACCTTAACCAAAAATAATGGTGAAGAGATAGAGATTAATACAAATGATGCCATCAAGGTATCCACAGAAGTACCCTCCATCTATTCAAGTAGATTCCAATCTTCACAATCTTACAAGTTTGCCATTCCAAATCTTGAAATTGGAGATATCCTTGATTTTACAACTATCTATGCACAGGATATCGGCAATACCCTATCATATGCAGATGCTTTGAGTGATACCGAACCCATTTTACATCAAAATATTACCATTGATATTGATAGAAAATGGGATGTATATAGAAATACTTTTAATACGGATGCAAAGTTCGTTTTCAGTAAAGGCAAAGGTCATGCGTTTGACGGTACTCCTAATGCAGAAATGAATAGTTTTTCACTTACGACTATAAAACTAGATGCAAGATCAGATGAGCTATGGCAGAATGTGTACGATCTAGAACCAATTATCAAATTTGTTGGAATTGCCCCTAGTTACAACTACTTTTATTTCGGAAATAATTGCGTCAAAGATAGCCTTGATGCGGATGCTGTATTAACAAGATTGGTAAAAAACATAAACTCCGACAAGCCATATTATAAAGCAATAACTAGCGCTATCTTAAAGAATATTAATTACACCGTAACAAAAAATGACTTGCCAAAAGTAAAAACAGACGCCTGTTATTATTATTTGAGAGAATTTATGAACGAAGGATACTATACACATAATGCCATCAAAAGTATAAAATCCGAAAACAAAACATACGAATCTATATATGGTGGGTTTTCATCAATAGATGAAAATATTTTTTTGACTTTATTTACAACGTTACTAAGCAATATGAAAGTCGACGCTGAGGTAGTCGTTATGATGCCTAATAGAATGGGTGACCTATCAAAGGCCGTTACCATCAGTGAATTATACTACGGTGTGTATGTACCTGAATGTACAACTTATTATTGGCCACCAAATAAAAACAGTACACACTTTGACATGCCTTATGAAATAATGTCAGGAGCTACTGGCAAAAGTATATTAAATAATAGTAAAGGAAAAAGTGATATAAAAGCATTTCCAGCAATCATCAGACCTCTCACAGCACAAGATAATAAAGAAACAAATGTCATAACTTTTTCCTTAAATGCGACTGATTACACAACAACTATCAAAAAACAAATGACGGTAACAGGATTTCAAAAGAAGAGCTACAAATCATTCATAGAAGAATTTGGTGATAATATCTACCTAGATTTCCTGAGTATGTATGACGATTCGGTCATAAAAGATGATCTAAAAGAATATGAAATTTTATCCAAAAAAGATAAAAAGGGAGTTTATAAAGATTTCATCCAAAAATCTGACAAAAATATGGCCGATGCATTCAAGGCTTGGGTAGATGAGAAAGATACTAAAACAACCTTACTCACGTATGAGACTATCGCTAGTGGGCGAACATCTGTTCGACCCGAAATGAAGGTTGAAGTAGAATACACTACCGATAACCTACTCAAAAAACTAGGCCCAAATCTTATCTTTGATATCGGCAAAAACATTGGTGGACAAGTATTTATAGAAGAAAAATCTAAGTCAGAACGCAAACATGACATTCATCTAGGTGTAGCACGTCTCTATGATTACGCTATGGAAATAGAAATTCCTGACGGATATTTTATAGAAAACATAGCATCACTTCAGAAATCTGCTGCTAATGAATATTGTTCCTTCATTTCCACTGCAACAATAGAAGGAAACAAACTGAAGGTATATACAACAAAAACATACGATAAACCCAAAGCCCCAAAAAGCGCATGGAATGATATCGTCCATGTACTAGACGTAGCATATAAATTTTCGCAGGAAAAAGTCATTCTCAAAAAGAAATAATGAAGTTATATTATTCTTCTACATCCATTTTTCTAATCGTACATTGACGAGTCCCGATCTATCATTGACAAAAGTACCAGGTACTGCTTGATACCCATTGTGAATATAAAATGGAACCGCAGACTCACGAGCTTCTATGTACAATTTATGAATTCCTACTGAACGTGAATAATTTTCAAAATAGGTAATCAACATTCTTCCATATCCATTGCCTTGCTCTTTGTGGTCTATGGCTACCTGTCGCATCTGACACCACGCTCCTACCCTTCTTATAAGACAACAACCTATTACTTCTGTCGATTCAAGACGGTACATTCCT
>JBBRJL010000276.1:0-4686 GCA_038219375.1 Chitinophagales bacterium
GATTCAAAAGTCATTAACGCTTGAAGCGTCACACAGTCTATTTTATTTAAGATAGTGCTACATCTTCTGCAATAAAAGGATGTAGGATAAGTAAAATCAAAAGAAAAATATAAATCTCATAAGAGTGTCAAATTTAATTACAATATAATCTAAAATATCTAGTATCGACTTAATAGTTACATACAATTTATACTTTTGGAGGAAATAAATTTGCATCATTAAAAAAGATGTTTTATCTTTGTATGACACTTAAGAGATGCCAATTAATAATATTGCTCAACTCCAATTTGACATATATGCTGTTACCGAAGCTCCTACCAGTTTTTCAGTTGGATATGTTTATGTAGAGTATAATTCTTTTGGATTTCCATCAAATCAAGTAAGAAATGGAACTTCACAATTTACAAGAGGAGACATTCTTTCGGATCCCACTTATGATGTAGATGTTGAAGACTACAATGGTTCGGGTTTTACTATTCACTCGACACCATTCTCTGACTCAAATCCTAACAACTTGTTCACATTAGGAACTGAGCCAAAGAAGTATGCGACAATTGTATGGAATGTGAGTAATTGTGACCAGAATGCGAATCTTATTTTCGATAAATAAACCCGCTTGCACAGGAAAATTTCAAGTAAGAAATGAATGTGACATATCAGATGAATCAAATGACAATTTACTTATTCCTTATTTAATTCTCGGCCAAGACAATTTTCAGAAGCATATAAAATGGCAATAAAGGAGAATAGTAGGCTTGGTATTTGCTTTCAATTTACTGATGATACTCCAGGGTGGATTATCGACCAGTTCGAAAATGCTTTGAATAGCTGGTGTAATAAAACAGGAATCAACTTTTCCATAGGTTCTTCGGTGAGCAGCAGTAATGCATTGAAGGCTGATGACATTAATGTTATTAAGTACGGCGGCCAAAACTCAAGTACAGGAATCGGTATGGCTATCAATGGCCTCTACTACAACACAATCTGTAACTCTTCGGAAGTAGGTTGGGTATTTAATGAAATAGATTTCATAGTTTATTCTGGTTTTGGTGATCCAACGACTCAGCATGAGTTAGGTCATTCACACATATTAGCCCATGCAAGAAACAATATTGTACTAGATCAGTCTTTAATGCACTGTGAAGGAAACTTTAATGGGACGATAACCACGGAAGATGCATTTTTTGGACCATAAGTAATTGTAAATATCGCTAACATTAGATAAGACGGAAGCCACCCTATTGGGATGACATTTTCCGTTGTCATCAAGTAGAAAAGGAAATTCCTTCGTAAATCATGGTCAAAGCGATCAATTGATTGGCTTATTTTATCACTTACGATAGTCACTGACGATACAGCATGGTCAAACATGTGTTGTAGCGATTTCCATCATATTAGGTATGGTAAACACGACATAATAAAGTTATTTGGTAATCCATCGGTAGAAAATAAAACATATAATCCATCTAAATTGCGAATTTTGTATTGTAATTGTGATTTCCAAAGCGTATCACTTAGGTAAAAAATCATTTTACCAAAAATTATTTGCCTGTTTAATTAATAACGTTTTTATGGTACTTAATATAATTGTGTAAATCTTCATAATAATTCGTTAATTGATGCAATTTTGTTAATTTTGCACGCAAAATAGGGTGAAATTGTCATTTTATTAGGTTGGTGGTTTGTTACAGTATGAAACAAGTTTTGCTAGTCCCAATAAATATGACACAAGATTGATTAGTAGTAAGAATAAAAAGACGTAGTGTAGTATGAAATTGTCGCTGAATTGGCTTAAAAATTATCTTCTGATATCTCATACGCCTGAGAAGATAGCAGAGATGTTGACCATAATAGGTCTAGAAGTAGAAGGTATTGAAAAAATCGAATCTATAAAAGGTGGACTGAAAGGTGTCGTAGTAGGTGAAGTACTCACTTGTGAAAAACATCCTGATGCGGATAAGTTGTCCCTTACTACCGTAGATATTGGCAGTGGAGAGATATTACCTATCGTATGCGGTGCAGCTAATGTTGCTTCAGGACAAAAAGTATTAGTGGCCACAATAGGCACAACACTTTATGGAGAAGACGGCGCGCCATGGACTATCAAAAAAGGTAAAATAAGAGGTAGTGATTCCTATGGAATGATATGTGCTGAAGACGAATTAGGTCTTGGTGACGATCATTCAGGTATCACGGTATTACCTGCAGATGTAGCAATTGGGACTTTAGCATCCCTTTATTATAACATAGAAGATGATTATGTATTTGAAGTAGGGCTTACACCAAATAGGTCTGATGCTACTTCACAACTCGGGATTGCTAGGGATTTATTAGCATACCTTAGGGTTAATGAGCAATATACAGATGAACTAAAGGATCCTGATATTTCAGACTTTGTAACTCAAAAGGTGAGTTTCAATATCGATGTCGAAAATCAAAATAGAGAAGCCTGTTTGAGATATACAGGTATTACAATTACAAATGTTGATGTGAAACCATCACCTGATTGGTTGAAGAAGCTTCTTAATGCTATAGGTATAAAACCAATCAACAACATAGTAGATATTACTAATTTTGTGTTGAATGAATTGGGTCAGCCACTTCATGCATTTGACGCAGACAAAATTGATGGGAGGAAAATAATAGTCTCCACATTGGCGCAAGGTACTGACTTTGTTACGCTGGATGGAGTGAAAAGAAAGCTTGGTGATCAAGATCTTATGATTTGTGATGGAAACAAGCAACCACTTTGTATGGCAGGTGTATATGGTGGACTAGGAAGTGGCGTGACAAATGAAACGAAAAATGTCTTCCTAGAGTCAGCTTGTTTTGCTTCAAAAAATATCAGAAAAACAAGCACTAAGCACAATTTAAGAACAGACGCAGCAAAAATATTTGAAAAGGGATCTGATCCCAATATCACCGAATTTGCATTAAAGAGAGCTGCTGCTTTGATAAGAGTATTGGCAAATGGGGAGCTTAGTAATCAAATTATAGATGTCTATCCTACAGAAATCAAGCCAATCGAAATAAGATTATTTTACACCAATGTGAATAATCTCATTGGCATGGAAATACATGAAGATGATGTACATGCTATCTTACATGCAATGGATATGGAGATCACGCCTTTTGACGAAGAGAGTATTTTGGTCAAAGTACCTACAAACAAATCTGACGTAACGAGAGAGGTTGATCTAATTGAAGAAATCGTTCGTATCTATGGCCTTAATAGAGTTCCGGTACCTGATAAAATACAAAGTACCATCTCATATTCGCAAAATCCTAATAAACATCGCACTAAAGAAATCATCGCAGATTATCTGGCTTCAGTGGGTCTTAATGAGATGATGGGACTTTCGCTTATTGAGTCGAAACATTATATAACCACAGGTATTGGTCATGTAGAAGATTTCGTATTTATAAATAATACTTCCAATATTCATCTAGATATCATGAGACCAGACATGCTCATAAGTGGCCTAGTTTCGGTAGGATACAACCTTAATAGGCAACAAACGAATATAAACATATATGAATTTGGAAAGTCTTATGCTAAAGGTAAGGAAGGATATATTGAGAATGAATTCTTGACATTATTTATAGCAGGTAAAAAGAATGAGGAATCTTGGTTAATTGATAATAAGGCCGAAAAAAGCTTCTACGATCTTAAAAAAGCAGTTACGGCAGTTTTGCAGAGAGTGGGTATAGTAAGTTATCAAGTATCAGAAATCGTGGACGATAATAGATTCTCTTACGGACTTAAGTTTCACAAAGGGCCAATAGTACTTGCGGAATTTGGTGAAATCCAAAAAGGTGTTTGCACCAAAATGGGAATTAAAACTAAGATTTATTTTGCAGAAATTTCATTTGATAACCTAATGAAACAATTGGGCAAACAAAAAATGAAAGTGAGTGAGATCAGTAGGTTTCCATCAGTGCGCAGAGACTTGGCATTAGTCATTGATAAGAAGGTTACTTTCAGTGAGATAGAGTCTATTGCAAAACAATGTGAGAAAAAACTCCTTAAACAGATTTCGCTATTTGATGTTTATGAGAATGAGAAACAGCTCGGAGAAGGTAAAAAGTCTTATGCAGTTTCATTTTTATTTGAAAATTTCGAAAAGACGCTCGAAGATAAGGATATAGACCAAATTATGGACAAAGTAATGAAGCAATTGGACGAAAAAATTGGAGCATTTGTAAGAAAATAATTTCATATTATAAAAAAACATTATCTTTGATGGAAAATATGGTGATTCAAGGTTTGGATGAAATCCTGGAAGGGATGCAAAAACTCAAAGATCAGTATAATCGATTGGAATTGAGAAATCAAGAATTAGAAAGTGAATACAGTATTCTAAAAGTAGAAGCTGAGCAATATATACAAGAAAATATATTATTAAAAAAAGAAGTAGAAGAGAAAGCAATTGAGCTTGAGAAGCCAATATTAGTATCGACAGAACAATCACAAACAGTTGATATCGAAGCATTAAAACTAGAGCAAAAGCAAAAAAATGCACAGATACAGCTTCAATTGGATGGATTTGTCGAAGAAATAGATCAATGTATACAAATCATACAAACGAAAGAATGATGCAGGAAAATGATCTGAAGACCATGGTTGTAACAATTGCGGGAAGAAAATTTCCCTTGAAGGTTACCCAAAGTGAAGAAGCCGTAGTA
>JBBRJL010000277.1:0-4684 GCA_038219375.1 Chitinophagales bacterium
AATTCATGCGAATATGGAGAAGACGTTGCAGTGGACACCTATAAAAAAGCTTTGAATAGTCATGCAGAAGACCTTTCGTCCGAACAAAAAACAATGTTGACAGCACATCATACAGTTATAAAAGCTGACCACGACAAAGTAAAGGCGATGCGTGATGCATTGTTATAATTAAATTCTTTTCGGATATTGAAGTGACAATATTTTTAAAGGAAATATAGGGTTGATGATTACTTGCACAGTAACTTTACATGCAAGTAAAGTTCGCTTTATAGCACTAGGAAAAATTACCGAAACCGAAAAAGACTACACTGAGGCAGTTATTCCAAAAGTAAAGTCACTAATTGATAAGACATAAAAAATTGAATTATCTTTTAGTGCTTGAAATTTCTGATAAAGAATTCACCTTTGGTACATTAGTAAAAAATGCCCTATTGGGTAAAACTAATGTGACGAAGGGGAACAGAGCAGCCAAAATCTCCGATGTGAATGCAAAAATAAATTTTACAGATTTCTTTGGCCAACTAATGCCTGCTAAGTTCAAAGGTTTCTAACAAAATGATTTGCGGCAAACTTTTGATTGGGTCTCGGAAAAAAAAGTTAGAATTTTTAGCGTTAACTTATTTCTCCAGATAATTAACACAAACTAAATAGAACGGGAAAGTAATTTCTTAATTCATCCCTAGAAAATCGTATGAATTATTTACAGAAATGATATAAGTCGCCTGGATATCCAAAACCATTTAATATTTTTATCAATAATTTATGACCCTAATTAAAAAATCATCATTTGAAATTTTTTATGATACATATAGTTCTATGGCATACGATATGGCGTTACAGATTTCACCAAATCAAGATGTTGCTGAACAAATTTTATTAGCTTCTTTTCAGAAAGCAAAACATCAAAATATTATAACTCGATCTCATCCTTCACCATGCATATCGCTTATCAAAATAATCATAGATACAGCACATAAACAACTGAATAACAACCAAGGCAAAACAAATTTTAAGCTAAGACAATTTGAAAATTCGCCAATGTTGCAACACCTGCTTTGCGAACAAGCATCCATAGATGCTCATTGTAGTAATAATAATATAACGAAAGAAGAAGCAGCAATAAAGCTTCGTGCCGAATTATTAGCACTAAGAAATTTACAAATTACCAACATAGGTTCGAACTACTATGGAAAACTTGATAATATGAGTTTTTAAAAACACAAATCAATAAGATACACCGATCACTTACCAATGCATCTTCAATGATTGATAATACATATGAGTTGGAAATTGTAAAACATGATAGTCGAAAAAGTAAAAGTTTTATATAGTTTAGTAATCAATATTAATTGTTTTTATGCGAAAGGAAATTAAAAATATAGGGCAAATATTTAAAACTGCATTAAATAAGTGGTGGGAGAAAGACCCATTTAGGGAAAGTGCTGTTATTGCCTACTATGCTATTTTTTCTTTGCCTGGTTTATTGGTGGTAGTCGTATCCGTTGCGGGATATTTTTATGGAGAAGAAGCAGTGAACGGCCAAATAGCAAAGCAAATTACTTCTACTATTGGTGCTGAAATAGCTAAACAAATTCAGGACATCATTGTCAAAGGAACCGAATCCAAAAATTCCATGTGGGCTGCTATCATTGGTGTATTCACCATTTTATTAGGTGCGACAGGTGTATTTGTTGAGTTCCAAAAATCTCTAAATATTATTTGGGCCGTTAAGGTAGATGCATCCAAGTCAGGAATTTTAAGCTTGCTCAAAGCACGTTTATTTTCATTTGGACTTATCATTGCCATTGCATTTTTACTCATAGTATCACTAGTTATTTCTGCCACACTATCAGCCTTCAGTTCTTGGCACACACAATATTTTTCTGAATCATTTATAATAGTAAGTCAAATTATTAATTTTCTGATGTCGTTAGGTATACTTACGGTATTATTCGCACTTATGTTTAAAAGTTTTCCTGACGCAAAAATCAAATGGAGTCATGTTTGGATTGGTTCCATCGTGACAGCAATGCTTTTTGAGACTGGAAAACTTGCATTAGGGTTATATTTTGGCAAAGCAGAACCTGGTTCTGGATACGGAACAGCAGGTTCTATCATATTAATCATGCTCTGGGTTTCGTATTCATCTATGATTGTCTTTTATGGAGCGGAGTTTACGCACGCCTACGCAGAAGATAAGGATGGTAGGATTCCACCTGATGAAAACGGCGTTAAAATGGTAAACAAACCTTTGTAATAATGGCACCTGAAGATATCATAATTCACTCAATTTAATTCATCTAATTTAAACCAAATAATCATCATGGCAATAGCTGAAATAAAATCTCCTTTGTACTTAAAACTTAGCGTAATTACGATGGGATTGGTTTCCCTATTATTTATCCTTTATGTAGGCAGGGAAATTATAGTCCCATTAGTCTTTTCAACCATCATAGCCATCTTACTAAATCCAGTGGTTATGTTTCTTTGTAGGAAAAAAATTAATCGAATTATTGCCATCATGATAGCAGTGTTAAGCGCTTTTATATTAATTGCTACTTTAGCTTACTTTATTTTTTCGCAAGCAGCACTGTTTAGTGAAGCTCTACCCGAGTTTAAAGTAAAATTTATAACCATGTTTAATGAGTTAATAAATTGGGTTTCGGCTAACTTAAATGTAAGTGTCCGCAAAATTAATGTGTGGATTGACCAAACTAAATCAGAAGGGTTGGATAATAGCTCTGCCGCTATTGGATCCGCACTTACAACAGTGGGTGGATTCTTAATTTTATTTTTTTTATTACCTGTCTATATTTTTTTGATTTTATATTACAAGCCTTTATTTTTAGAATTTATTTCGCAGCTATTTATCAATGGTCAAAAAGAAGTAGTAAATGAAGTTTTATCTGAATCAAAAACACTTGTGCAAAGCTACCTCGTTGGCTTACTTTTGGAGACAGCTGTGGTGGCTACGCTAAATTCTGTAGGGTTGCTTATCCTAGGTATTGAATACGCCATATTAATAGGAGTAATAGGTGCCTTACTAAATTTGATACCATATATCGGAGGGCTTGTGGCTATAAGTATACCTATGCTGATGGCGATTGCTACTAAAAATCCCATTGATGCAGTTTGGGTTTTTGTTCTTTATATGATAATACAGCTAATTGACAATAATTTTATTGTTCCTAAACTTGTAGCAAGTAGGGTTAAAATAAATGCATTAATTTCCATTATAGTAGTCTTAATTGGCGGCGCAATGTGGGGTGTAGCTGGTATGTTTTTATCCATTCCGATTACAGCAATAGTGAAAGTAATTTTTGATAGGGTAACTTCGCTTAAACCATTTGGTTTTTTATTGGGAGATAATCAGCCAGACATTGTGGATTTCCAATTGATTTTACCCGAAGAAAAAGTAAAATAAACCTAGAACCAGCACCCATCCTATTAATCTCTCACAGCTTAGGCATCAGTTTTGGGAAAAGGCAGTTTTTTGGATGAGATAATTTTAAACCTTTCAACTCAATAAAATGAATCTTACAACAGGGTATCCATATTGGTTAATAAACAGTGGACTTCCACACAGGTATCCCAAGCTCGAAGAAACAATTAAAACAGATGTTGTAATAATTGGAGGTGGTATTTCTGGTGCCTTGTCCGCATATTATTTAATAAATGCAGGTATAAAGTGTATTGTAGTAGATGCGCGCACCATTGGATTGGGTAGTACATGCGCAAGCACCTCACTTTTGCAGTACGAATTGGATAAACCCTTATCAGAACTTACAGACCTTATTGGGTGGAAAGATGCTGAGCGTTCTTATAGATTATGTTTCGATTCAATTGATGCCTTAGAAAACATTTGTGCAACAATGAATTTTGAGCATTTCCATAAACGGGAAAGTTTGTTTTTTGCAGCATACAAAAAAGATCAAATTTTATTGCAGAAAGAATTTAATTCACGCAAAAAGGCGGGGTTTGATGTACAACTTTTAGATGAAAAAGATATCAAGAAAAAATTTGGTTTTTATGCACCTTCCGCAATTCTATCTTCTCAAGGTGCAACCACCGATGCTTATTTGCTCACCCATGCATTGCTTCAAGCAGGTATAAAAAAAGGACTGGAAGTTTATGACCGAACAGAAATTTCAAAAATTAACTACAATAAAAAAAATGTGCGCCTAAGTACTTCAAATGGGAGCACTATTTACGCAAACAAAATAGTAAATGCATCAGGCTATGAGATAACTGAATTTATTGGAAAAAAAATTGTGAAGCTAAATTCTACTTACGCTATTGCATCAGAACATTTGCCACCCAGTATTCTTCCTTGGAAAAATAAAGTATTACTTTGGAACACTGCAGACCCATATTTATACATGCGATTGACCGATGATAACAGAATAATCCTAGGCGGAAGGGATGAGGCATTTTATAACCCGCAAAAAAGAGATAAACTCATCAAGAAAAAAACAGCATTGTTAAAAAAAGATTTTCAAAAACTTTTTCCAGATATAAGTTTTATTCCAGAGTTTAGTTGGACAGGTACTTTTGGGTCTACGAAAGATGCACTTCCTTATATTGGAACTTATCCAAAAACACCTCACACTTATTATGCCTTGGGTTTTGGAGGTAACGGAATTACGTTCAGTGTTATCGCTGCTGAAATTATTTGCGACTTAAT
>JBBRJL010000278.1:0-4676 GCA_038219375.1 Chitinophagales bacterium
GAAAACAATCCTAGAATAAAAGCACTTCAACGAAAAGGGGGTATTACTGCTGTTTTTGAAAATGGGTATGTGACTTTATGCCGTGGAGAATGGAAAATGCGGGTAATGAAAGCAGACATAATACCTTTGACCTATGGTGGAAAAGCTACTTTTATGATTCAAAACATTTTACCTGCCATCATTGCGGCTGACGTACAAGGTATCAGTATAGAAGACATGAAAGCGGCATTAGAAACATTTATACCCTCTCCATCACAAACGCCAGGTAGATTGAATATGTTTCAATTCCAAAACTTCCAAATTTTGCTAGATTTTGCGCACAATCCTTCGGGAATGAAAGCTTTAAAAAAGTTTACGGACAATATCGAAGCTACAAATAAAGTGGGTATCATAGCAGGAATAGGAGACAGACGCGTGGAAGATAATAATGAAATGGGTAAGATCATTGCCGAGATGTGCGACGAAATCATTATCAGACAAGATAAAAACCTTCGAGGTAAAACCGAGCAAGAACTGATCGAAATGATCAATCATGGCATAAAATCTTCCCATCCTGACAAAAAAACCACAATCATCCCATCAGAAAAAGAAGCCATCCTTCATGCAGTAAAAAATGCAACAAAAGGTTCATTGATTATTGTTTGTAGTGATGTCATTCCCGATGCCCTAGATTTGGTCACCAAACTGAAGGAACAGGAGTTGAGTGGAGAAGTTGTGTTTGGTATTTGATATCATTGTTATTTAGTTAAACTAATTCTGGTGGATTTTACCCATCTATAATCCGTCCTTTAGAGATAAGGACTCCGTAAAGTAGTCTTAACTAAACGACATAGTATTTGATATTCTAATTTTATACGTAATTAAATTGAAGGAATGAATCCATTTTCTATAGCCATTCATGGTGGAGCAGGCACCTTACTGAAGGGTCAAATGACTGCTGAAAAAGAAGCGGCATACAAAAGTGTACTTCAGCAAGCACTTGATACAGGTTATGCTATTCTGGAAAGGAATGGTAGTTCCCTTGATGCTGTCAGCGAAGCCGTAAAGGTTCTCGAAGACTCGCCATTATTTAATGCCGGACGTGGTAGTGTTTTCACGGCTACTGGTAGCCATGAGATGGATGCATCTATTATGGAAGGCCAACATCTAAAAGCAGGAGCTGTCTCTCTCCTCAGAGGGATAAAAAACCCAATTTCGTTAGCCAGAGATGTGATGGAAAAATCAGAGCATGTATTTCTAGCTGGTGATGGTGCTAGACAATTTGCACTAGAATTAGGTTATCAACTAGAAGATGAAGCCTATTTTTACGATGCCTTGAGATATCAGCAATGGCAAGACATAAAAGGTAGCGACCATTTCCAATTGGATCATAGCGCAAAAAAAGATTCAAAATTTGGTACTGTGGGTGCTGTAGCTTGTGACATATTCGGTAACCTTGCTGCAGCTACGTCTACAGGTGGCATGACCAATAAAAAATGGGGACGTGTAGGAGATAGTCCCATGATCGGCGCTGGAAATTATGCCAATAATAATACTTGTGCGGTGAGTTGTACAGGAAGCGGTGAGTTCTTTATAAGAGGCGTAGTAGCGTATGATGTCTCTTGTCTAATGGAGTACAAAGGGTTGAACTTGGCAGATGCAGCGGCAGAAGTCATTCACCACAGAATTTTAAAGTTGGGTGGCGACGGTGGTTTAATTGCTGTGGATAGACATGGCAACGTGGCGCTTCCTTTCAATACTGAAGGTATGTATAGGGGATTCCGCAAGTCTAGTAACGAAAACGGGATATTTATTTACAAAGAGTAAAGTCCTACAAAATCAGCATCCATAGGTAATACTTTGATGGCCCTTTTTTCGATATTGAATCGATCACCATTAGCTAGTACGTGCGTAGTGAGATTGGTCAAAGTCATAGGAGTGCCTTCTTCTAGAATTTCTATATTGTTGTGCTGCAATTTATTAGGATCAAAAAGAATGACCATACCTGAACCAATAACTTCAAAATCATTACAATTTTTAATCACAAGACCCGTATCCTCTGCCAGTCCTACACCTATTAATTTGGGATTGCGAGCCACAGCTTCGGCTAGTCTTCCGAATCTACCACGAGATATAAAATGCGAATCAATGATCAATTTCGGAATAAAGCCCATTCCTTTTGACATACCTACAGCACCTTTAAAGAAGGATTGCGAACTACTGCCACCTGAGATCATTTCTCTAGACATACACATAGCGCCTGCACTTGTACCTGCGATGACTATTGGTTCGTTTTGATATCTTTCGAGTAGGATTTTGTGTATGATGGTACCCCCAATTTTACTAGTAATTTTGGATTGGTCACCACCTGAAAACATGATGCAATCAGCCCTTTTGATCAGGTCGATACTATCTGCTTCTTCTGATTGTTCTCGTTTGCGGATATCAAGGATGTGCACATTTGTACACTCCAATTTTTTGAAAGCTTGTATATAGTTTCCAATGACTTCATCAGGAATACTGGACGCAGTAGGTATTACAACAATCATTGCATCCTTTCCTCCACTTTCCTTCACAACTCTAGCCAAAATACCTTCTGTGATATATTCTAAGGTATAAATTTCACTATTTTCGATGCCTTTATCTTCATTTCCGCCTACAGGAATCAGAATGCCCTTTACGTTCATTTGCTTGGTATTTGCGCCGCAAAATTAAAAGAAATAATTTAGAAATCGTATTATATGATACAAAACTTACGAAATCATAGGTTTGTAAAATTAATTGAGCATAATAATTTAGAAAATAAAATTCCTAATCTTTCTTATAATTCATCTATTAAAATTCAACTATAAAATTTCTTAAAGTGAACCAATTCCATAAAAATACAGTTATATTTATTTTTATTTTACTGACAAGTTTCATTAAAAAATATTTCTAGTATGCATTTAAATCTTCCAATCGTTTCAGTTACCAAGTTGTTTTTCACTTTTAGTTTGATACTGTGCCTGAATATTGATATCGTTGGACAAAAAACGCAAGCAATTTCGTTGGAACATAATTATGAAACCGAACACCAATTTGTTAGTAAAAATGGAAAACTAATTCAAACAGATGGTTTTATTTCAATAGCCAAAACTAATACAAAAGAACTCATTTCGATTCCTTACGCTATAGCTATTCAAGACAAAACACCATTTATAACACTAGCAGCAAAAATCACGGCAGGTGGTGTATGGCATAAAGATTTTTTAATATCTTACAGATTATCTGAAGATAGTATCGCATGGTCAAGTTGGGAAGATTTTTCATTAGATGGGCACGCTCATGAGTTTGACCATGAAGATCACGAATCTGATGACAAAATAACCACTTTATTATTTCTGGAGAACAAACCTGCTTTTATTCAATATAAAATAGCGCTCAAGACATCTGATGCTGTCATTCACAAAATAAGATTTGACTTTTTTAATCCTGGCC
Source organism: Chitinophagales bacterium (assembly GCA_038219375.1). Classification (GTDB taxonomy): domain Bacteria; phylum Bacteroidota; class Bacteroidia; order Chitinophagales; family Saprospiraceae; genus OLB9. The sequence continues at coordinate 3,457 of JBBRJL010000278.1, forward strand.
TAGGTATTCCAACTAAAGATATTCGTCCCGAAAATATCAACGGGGACAGAAAGATGGATTGTCCCCCATTGAACTTCAAGACAAGGGTAGACTGGGGGTGTCCCGATGGACTCAATGCGCCATTATGGCCGGCACAATTAAGCAAAATAACCCATTTTGTCATTCACCACCAAGCAGGCTTCGCAAATCCACCTTATGACGCGGTCCTGCGTAGTATATGGAATTTCCACACCAATACCAATGGCTGGGGAGATATTGGGTACAATTGGATCGTAGCGCCTGACGGCTCGGTTTACCAAGGAAGAGCTTGGGTAGGACAAACCGATCAAAATGTCCGTGGCGCCCATATGTGTGCTTGCAATGGCAATAAAGCAGGTATCTGTCTCCTTGGGAATTTTACCAATAACTTTCCAACACAAAATGCATATAGTTCGCTGATCAGGTTACTCGGGTGGAAGGCTACGGAGCTTTTGATCGAGCCCTTAGATAAAAGTTTGACCCCAATCCGACTATCTGCTGGATGTGCTGATTTGGTTGCAAATCATATTATCGGCCATATGGATGGCTGTCCTACAGGGTATACGGAGTGTCCTGGAGATAGGTTTGCTCCAGCCATGTCACAAATAAAGACAGATGTTTCTAATCTTATGGATCAATGTATTGCACCATGTGCCAAGCCATTGAATGATGGCTGTACAGAAGGAAGTTTGGCAACCAATCTAATTTATTCAAATAAATATACACCCATAACAGATAATACATGTGGGGCGACAACTTCCATTTTCACCAGTTGTGTTGGTTACCAAGATGATGATGTGTTTTATAGATTTACCCCCACAAAAAGTCATGCAACTATCAAGGTAAAAAGTGGCGCAGGCAATGACATTGCATTTCAATTATTATCAGGACTTTGTAATAATGCCATGGTCGAATTGGCATGTATCAATCAAACAAGCTATGGTGGCCAAGAATCACACTATGCTGATAATCTAGTGCCTGGTGTAGAATATTTTGTCAGAGTTTGGCATATGGGATTCGGTCATGGTTCAGATTCAGATTTTGAGATAGGCATTTACAATAGTTGCGTGAATATTGATGTTCCGTCACTTGAAATTACTGGTAACCTAATCGGGTACACAGACAGTATTTCTATCTTTAATATGGTCCAGCAAGAGGACGTCAAATATCAGTGGGAAGTCATAAATGGTGGTGTAGTATAA
>JBBRJL010000279.1:0-4670 GCA_038219375.1 Chitinophagales bacterium
TTACCAGAAGGCAGGTGTTATGGCTGAGAAAGACAATCAGGTATTTACACTGGAAGCCGATTTTTAGATGGTTTTCTAACCAAATTTTACACACCATCCTGAGATCCGTTTTTTTTATCAACATTTTTCAAAAATTTAAGTACTATGCAAGTTATTAAAAGAAGTAACAAGAAGGAACCCGTTAGTTTTGACAAAGTAACAGCAAGGATCAACAAACTTTGTTATGGGTTAAATTCAAAATTTGTAGATCCAATAGAAATATCAAAAAAGGTAGTTCAAGGTCTTTACGACGGTGTGCGTACTACAGACTTGGACAATCTAGCTGCTGAAACATCAGCTACGATGGCAGCAAGGCATCCTGACTATGCTATACTAGCTGCAAGAATAGCAGTGTCTAACCTTCATAAGAATACTGAAAAATCATTTTCAGTTACGATGGAGCGTCTTTTTAAATATATAGACCCCAAGACCAATATGGTGGCAGGACTTATCAGTGATGAAACTATTCAGGTTATTAGAGAACATGCAGATCTACTAGATTCTGCCATCATATATGATAGGGATTACAGTTTTGATTATTTTGGTTTCAAAACTCTAGAGAAGTCATACCTGCTGCGTATGGATGGCGAAGTCGTAGAGCGTCCACAACATATGTTGATGAGAGCTGCAGTAGGCATTCACGGTAAAGATATACCTTCTGCCATCGAAACTTACACCCTTATGTCGGAGAAGTGGTTTATCCACGCTACGCCAACCTTATTTAATGCAGGGACTCCGAAGCCACAGCTATCTTCTTGTTTCCTATTGAGTATGACAGATGATAGTATTCCCGGTATATTCGAGACCTTGTCAAGATGTGCCAAAATATCTCAATCCGCTGGCGGAATAGGTATATCCGTACACAATGTACGAGCTAAAGGATCATATATAAAAGGTACAGGTGGAACTTCCAATGGTATCATCCCAATGTTAAAAGTATTTAATGATACCGCAAGATATGTAGATCAAGGTGGTGGAAAACGCAAAGGTGCCTTTGCAGTTTATTTAGAACCATGGCATGCAGACATATTCGACTTTCTAGATCTTAAGAAAAATCATGGTAAGGAAGAGTTGCGAGCAAGAGACTTGTTTTATGCTATGTGGGTTCCCGATTTATTTATGGAGCGTGTGAAAGATAATGGCAAGTGGTCATTGTTCTGTCCAAATGAGGCACCAGGTCTTCACGAATGTTATGGTGGAGAGTTTGAAGCACTGTACAACAAATATGAAACAGAAGGTAGGGCAAGAAAAACAATAAACGCACAAGATTTATGGTTTGCTATTCTTGAATCTCAAATAGAGACAGGAACACCATACATTCTTTATAAGGATGCTTGTAATAATAAGTCAAATCAGAAAAACCTAGGTACTATCAAATCTAGTAATCTTTGTACTGAGATCATAGAATATACTGCCCCTGATGAAGTAGCAGTCTGTAATCTAGCTTCCATCTCATTGTCGAAATTTGTAGCAGAGGACAAAAAGACTTTCGACTTCAAAAAGTTGCACGATATCACCAAGGTGATCACACGTAACTTAAATAAGATCATTGACATCAATTATTACCCGATACCAGAAGCGCAAAATTCTAATTTCAGACATAGACCGATTGGTATCGGTGTACAAGGTCTTGCTGATGCATTTTTATTAATGAGAATGCCTTTTGATAGCAATGAAGCTAAAAAATTGAACATAGATATTTTTGAAACCATATACAATGCTGCTTTGGAGGAATCATGTGCCTTGGCTCAAAAAGATGGTTCTTACCAGACATTCAAAGGTTCGCCAACGAGTAATGGTATCTTACAATTTGATATGTGGGGTATCGATCCAGGTCAATCAAGATACGATTGGAAAAAGCTTAAGGAAGATATCAAGACCAAAGGATTGCGTAATAGTTTATTGCTAGCGCCTATGCCTACGGCGTCTACATCACAGATATTGGGCAATAATGAGTGCTTTGAGCCTTATACATCCAATATTTATACAAGACGTACATTATCAGGCGAATACATCATTGTGAATAAACACTTACTTAAGGACCTAACAAGATTAGGACTTTGGAATGATGAGCTGAAACAAAAGCTTATGGCTGCCAATGGTTCAGTAGCGAATATCCCTGAGATTCCAGCTGAACTCAAAGCACTATACAAGACCGTGTATGAAATCAGCCAAAAGACCATCATAGACCAAGCGGCTGATAGAGGCGCATTCATATGTCAGTCACAAAGTTTGAATCTATTTGTAGAAAACCCTAACTTCGCCAAGTTGAGTTCGATGCATTTCTACGGATGGCAGAAAGGCCTGAAAACAGGTATGTACTACCTAAGAAGTAAGGCAGCGGTAGATCCGATCAAATTCACCCTTGATGAGAAACACCAACGTGTCCAAAGTAATGCTGCTGAAATAGCACCAGAAATAGAAGTTATGGATCTAGCGGAAGGTGCAGCCTGTACCATGGAAGAAGGTTGTCTGATGTGTGGTAGCTAAGTTAGCAAACAAATAATAAATATAAAAAAGAGTCGCTCAGTGAAAATTGAGCGGCTCTTTTTTTTTTGCTAAGAGTTTTGCTAACTTACAAATTTGCACTAATTGCACTAATTGAACTAATTAAAAACTAATTGCACTAATTGCACTAATTGCACTAATTGCACTAATTAAACTAATTGCACTAATTGCACTCATTGAACTCATTGCACTAATTGAACTAATTGAAATACATTGAAATACATTGAACTAATTGCACTCATTGAACTAATTGAACCAATTGCATTCATTGCACTTACTCAAGCTATACTACTCGGGTGAGATGTTGTTTTTTGCTTTGGTGCGTTGTATTCGTTCAAAGACCGGCGGATATGTGTCGTCAAAGTCTGGAGACTATGACCATCGTGGTGGTTTGTTCATAAAAAAGCCTTCTGTCACTTAGTGCAACAGAAGGCTTTAAAGCTTACTATTTGGAAAGATTTACTTCCTTAAACCCATCAAAAGCTGTCTACCTTGCTCCGTATAGTAGGCGGTGACATCTCCATCCAAAACAAGTTTTCTTGTCTTGGGTTCGAATGAATTTATCTTTCGTCCATTGACTATATAGGACTTGTGCACCCTGTATAGGAAAGAAGCATTACACTTCTCTTCCCAGTATTTTAATGTCTTGGACGTAAACTTGCTTTCTCCGTTGGCAAGATGGATAGTAGAATAGTTGCTATCCGCTTTGATGACTACTATATCAGATACTTTTATGAATTGACTAATACCACCAGAACTAACTATTATTCCTTTTTCCAAAGGTGCACCTAGATTTACCTTGGACAAACGGCAGGTCAGGTCTTCTACTATATCATTGAGTCTGTCTACCTCCATCTTGAGGGAGACATAGTCATTGATTGGAATCATTTTTATGCTTTTCATATCTGTTTTATTTATTGGATAATGAAAAGTTAATTATTGTTTACCAACAGTTGTACCCGTTATCGAAACATCGCCCGCACCTGTAAAGGTGTCACCAACATTTGATTTGACATCTACATTTTGAAGAGTAAGCGTTTTAGTAGCGTTGATACTTATACCCGCTGCAGGTACTGTTATTTCTGGTCTATCTGCACTACTTAAACCTTGGATGGTAACACTTTTTGTGATATTCAAAGGTGCGGTAAGTATTGTACTCACGGTGGTTGGTTGGTCATATGTGATGGTGCCATCTTCTATGATACAGTTGTAAACACCTCTAAGTGAATTAAAACCTGAGTCAAAGGTATTTCTGACTACCGTGCCTTCAATGCCTACAGTGACGGATGCCTGACTAGTACAGTAATTGTTAAGGTTGAGATTCGGAACTGTAATTGGGTCAGGTAAAGCTGAACCAAATGTCACTGAACCATCGCCATAGTTACCATCACCTGAAGCTGCTCGAGTGAGAAACTGGTTGCTCAGGAAACCGCCTTCAGAAGTGTACATAGCAAAAACCTTGAGTGGACCGGTAGTGTAGCCCAATAGACTTTTGGCGATTGCGAGTTCAAAACCACGGGTATTGGATGATCCTAACGGGTCTGCACCTATCCTAGGATCACTGACGTCTCCTAAATAAGTAGCTGGACCACCCGATACGCTTAAGCTGTATAGATCAAAGAAAAAGTTATTGTGTGCGGCATCAGTTCCAATGACTAAACAATAATCTGCATCAAATCCGGCATCAAAAGTTGTACCAGAGTTGAAGTCATCAATTCCTTGTGGGGCACTTGTTCTGCCGAAACTACCATTATTGTAACCACCAGTTTTGGAATCGATAAATACCAATATTCTGTTAAATTCTTGAACATCCCCAGCAATTCCGAAATTTATATCTACATGATTTGCTTGAACATAAATCGCATTTATCTCGTGACCAGCACCGAAACCAGGTACTGCAGGTCCTCCTGCTGAGGTAGCTAATGGGCTTCCCCACGCACTTTCATTCATGATACCGTCAAAAGTAAGCGTAGCCGCAGAAGAAGCAGTTACTGTATAGGTTTCTGTTGCTGCCGGTTTTGCATACACGGTGCTGGTAGAAGTACCAGTATAGGCCACTGTAGCTGCTGCATCAGTAAATAGGCCAGATGTAGGTGACCATGTAGTGGAAGTTGGAGCTGTGT
>JBBRJL010000280.1:0-4660 GCA_038219375.1 Chitinophagales bacterium
AATCTGTTTTTCTGTGTCAATATAAGGTGCTTTAAATGCATTACAAAATAGAACTTTTGGTTTTCGTTTCATCAAATTCTATTTCTTTAAAACTAAAATAAAGTGATAGCCAAACTTGAATTTTATTTCGTCAGAACATAAACGATCCAAAATAGCCGAAACTATTTTTCTATTCAGCAATCTGTCAGCCCAAGAAATAAAAAAACCACTCTTTTTCACAATTTCAAATCCAATTGATTTTACAGAAGATATTATATCATTCGGATTATGAAAACTAATATTTTCAAGATGAGGGTATCTATTTCTAAAAAACATCTTTTTCATTATCCTGATAAAAGTAAAGACAGAAAACTTAGTATGACCTGAAAGGATAATAAATCCATTAGGTTTTAACACACGAAACCATTCTAGTAATGTATTATTATGATTTTCACAATAATTAATTACGGAAATACTATAAATAAAATTAAAAGATTCGTTTTCAAAAGATAAATTATTGACATCACCACAAATGTAATTGTTAGTTTGATTTTGAATACTTTCAAAAAGATCAATCCCGATTACTTCGTGATAACCCATTTGATTCAATGCCCTTATATATTTTCCATCCCCACAACCTGCATCCAGAATTTTGGCATTTTTTGGTAATTGTAAATATATATCTAAAATCATTTGCCATTGCAGATTTGATTTATCGACTTCGCTTGACTCAATAGAATAAGATTTATATGCTTCTCTAATTTGATGTAAATTAGTATCCATATTTTAAGTTTAGCATTATCAAACTAATTGTCTTTATGGTTGAAAATCGTTATACATTCCATTCGGCGTCACACCTATATGACCTTGTTCAAACATATATTTTATTAAAGATTTGTAATTCAAAAACATTTCATAATGAGTGTATTCTGTCAGTTCATTGTTATGCCACAAAATACTTATCACAGAATTTGAGCTGTTAATGGTAATGAAATTTTTAAATTTCTCCAATACTTTTACAGGCTTCAATCCCATATATTGTGTCAATGTTCCATCCATCACATGCAAAGGTATCTCCACAAAACTAAAAGGCTGATCATTGTCCATATCAAATGGAACGAAAGGCAACCCATAACTATTCCTAAACCCTATATGTTCAGCAAACCCTAGACTAGCATCTGTCTTAAGACCTGCTAATTCTATTTCTTTCCAAGCCTCATGGATCTGAAACTTCAGAAAATGATACCTATTGTGCTCTGGCTTAAATGGAAATCTATTCATTTCTTCGCCAAAAGATGTAGGGAAACTTGATTTATGAATTCCGTTCGAAAATCCTTCATCCGCAACCTTCGTACTCATATCCACTAGGTCACCGATACTATAATCTGAATTCATAATCCCATTTTTATCTTTGCCAAAAGCTGGCAACCAATAAAAACAAGAAGTAAATCCATAAAATTTATCTATCTTTAACACACTATCAATATTGTTATAAAATGGTTTTCTTAATAAAATATCCTTAAGTGCTTTGGCTAATCCCCTCCAATTATATTCCTTCAAAGATAAGTAAACTTCTACTTTCCACCCGGAATGCAAGAGATCTATATCATGAGATAAAAAAACTTGTGATGGATATTTTGGTATTCCCATTCCATCATTCAAAATAGGATACCTCTCGATCAATCGATCTATAAGCTGCCCTACAAAATTGGTTTCTATAATGCCGTAATGATATTGAAGAGATGAAGTATATTTGAATCTGCCATAATGGTCTAGTTCTGACTTATCTATAGTCAATTCTTGAATACAATTGACTAAATAAAAAATGGTCTCTAATAAACATTCATCACCTTTTTCATTCTTATATACAGGTCCGTCAGGTAATATCTGTTTCCATTTTGTTTGTCCGTTTTTTAACTTTAAAAAAAAACCAATATCAATACAAATATTATAATCATCAGCTAATCCGATAGAAATATTTGATTGACTTACTTCAGAAACAAAATTATATGGAATCTTACAATATTGACTAATAATAGTCATCACCCACTTTATCTTGTTGAAATATAAAGGATCTTTTTCAATAAATATTTGTGGCATCAAGCAGATATTCTTAAAAAACGTGATTTAATAGTCTGCAAATCTACCTTCATGAGCATCTCTAAAATAGATAAACTGAAATTTATGTTATCATCAAGAAATAGACTTTCCAACTTACATTTTGCATCTAATCTCCTTAATTCTATTTGATTAGTTACAAATAATTGCTCTTCCTGATATTTATCTCCACCCTTCCCACTCAGATAATGTGTTCCATCCAACTGTTTGGTGATAGCAAGATTATAGTCTGATCCTTTCCCAAAAACAGGTAGTTGCGAAGATGTTACTACATTTTTGTTTATGCCTAATTCATTCATAATATGGCTTATGAAATATATATTCATTTCACTAAGCGACTTAAAATGCTTTGCATACTGATACCATTCAATTAATTTGGGAAAATGCAGGTCAAAATATGGATATTTCCTATAGGCATCTTTTACTTGATTCAAATGTTTTTTTGTCCAGTCAATCTCCCAAGAAACTTCTAAATCTTCAATGAGTACAAAATCACTATGCTTCATGAGAGGTACAGTAAGCCATTGTGTATGATCAAGAGTATGTTGAGCAGATATTTTTACTCTGCGTGTTGGCCCTGATTTTGTAAGTTGTACATTATCATGATATACAAATTCATCACATGCTGCCATCTTTATAAAATAGCCAGCCCAAGGTATAAAATTTGGTTGGTGTATAGCAATGATTTTGTGGCTCAAAATATTTCGTTTATATAGAAAGCTAGAAGCTTTAACTAATGCTAGCTTAGCGAGGACGCTAAGCTAATCGGTTAATTGGTTTCGGTCATTTTCATAACCACCTTCGCATTATATCCCCTTTTGTGTTTTTTCGTTTCATAATCACTATACACAGGTTCAAATCCTGCTCCCATCAAAATATCAAGCGTCTTATCACTACTCCACCCACAATGTCTCATATCATGTATTTCCATTGAAATAATTTTTATCTTCCTAAGTGTTTCCTTATCTGCATGTTGCAATATCTCATGCTCTGCACCTTCACAATCGATCTTAAGAAAATCTACTCTTTGTATTTTTTGATCATTGAAAAAGTCTGCCAAACTTAAACAAATGACAATATCGCCTTCTTGCATGTGGTCTAGATAATCGGCAAATAAACTATTATTCCAAGATTTTGCATTATATAACATTCTATCTGATGTTACTCCAGAAATTCCCATCTGAAAAGCAGTAATATTATTAACTTTTGATGCATCAATATTTTGTCTTAAATGGAAAAAATTATCATTTGACGCTTCGACCGCATAAACTTTTGAGTGTTTGCCTGACCTTTTAGATGCATAAATTGAAAAATATCCGTAATGCGCTCCAATATCAACAATAACTCCATCTTCAATTCCTTTCGGAAAACCTAAATCATAAACTTTATGATAAAAGACTTCTTTAAATATATTTAATTGATTTCTATTCGACTGGAAGCTAAGGTTCAGATTATACTTCCGATTAATATAATAAAAATACAAACTATCTGCTTGAAGTAATCTTTTAACAATTTCTTTCACCTTAATGAAGCTCATCTCAAAAAAAATTAAATTATCTTATAAAAGCTAGAAGCTTTCACTAATGCTAGCTCGGCTAGGACGCTAAGCTAGTATTTCTTATTGGCGTCATCGCCATATAATAATCACCTGTCTATCCATCTTATCACTTCAAATGCTTCTGCATATGCTGTATTGATTTGCGTACCTCGAACAACTGCCATAGACCTTACGAAAGAAGGCTGCATATATGATTTACCTTCTTGGGTTTTATAGGCAGATAGTGCTTCGATTTTTTTTTGGATATCATCTTCACTTAATACACAAAAATAATCTGTAGCAAAACTCAGATTGTTCCAGATTAATTCATATCCCAGAATAGAACAATTTTTAAATGCCCTAATCCCTTCAGCAGTTACTGTACTATGATCCTGATGGATATCATTTTGCGAAGGGAGAATGACGATATCAGGATTTATTTTATCCCGCAATCTTATCATTTCTTCCAATATTTCTTGTCTTACATAGTTCAATTTCCTGACAGCATGCTTATAAATAAATAGATTTTTAGGCTCAATCCCAATAATTTGCGTCGCTGCTTTTACTTCTATTTCTAGTTGATTGGACGGAAAGGAAACGGGTACACTCTCGTCAGCAGTAGAAAATGCTGCATAAAAGACAGTAGCGCCTTGACGAACAGCTTTGGATATCAAGCCACCGCATCCCAACTCACCATCATCGGTATGCGGCGCAAGAATTAGTATTTTACTATTTTGAAATATTGAAATATTATTCATATTGGTATCTGCAAGTTATTACCACAACATCCTGGTGTACAATCTGATACACCAATCTAAGTTCTCCACTTATTCGTCTTGACCAATATCCTGATAACTGAAATTTGAGTGGTTCAGGCTTGACAAGACCATTAAATGGATCTCGTGCAATTTCTTTTAGTAAGTTTTTTACTTTCTTCATTATATCTCCGTTTGTGTTTTGTCAATATAAATAATCTTCCCAAGCATGAGTGGTAAATTTAGTATTCATAGGTCATTTGAACTGACC
>JBBRJL010000281.1:0-4650 GCA_038219375.1 Chitinophagales bacterium
AGGGGCCGGGGGTCGTCGGGGGTCGGATAAAGGGTAAAAAACAGCTGATTATCAAACAATTGGTGTTTTCGGAGTAGACACATGCTTATAATCTATATGCTTGCCAAAAACATAAAAAAAAGAGTCTGGCTATTATTCCAGACTCTTTCTTTATGTTTTTAAAAAGGTTTTGAGTATTATTTAGAAATTGTAATTTTCTTAAAAAATAATTCATCATCGACAATCATTTTAATTATATAAAGACCAGTATTGAGCACATCTGTATTTACAAGATGTACGTGTTCACCTGCATATTGATTCTCATTTTTTACTTGCATTACACTATTACCCGTCACATCATAAATTTCAAGCTTTACAAAAGCATTATTTGTAAGTTCGTATTTAATTGTTGTGAATGCACTTGATGGATTGGGATAGGTCATAATATATTGCTGGTCTCCCACTATTATATTTGTTCCAGATTTTGTACGTAAGTTAGTGCTGGCAACAAGGGCCTGTTGATAATGGTTAACTATTACATGATGGCAATAAGTACTGATACATCCGTGCATATCATGCATAGTGAGGCACACTAAATGGGTGCCACTATGTAAATAAGTATGTGTTGGGTTTTGTAATGTAGAAGTATGACCATCGCCAAAATCCCATAGCCATGATGTGATAGCATACGGACTTGTAGATGCGTCTATAAAATTTATTTTAGTAGTTTTTTTATTAAGGTGGAACGTAAATGATGAATGGCACGTATCAGCCACAACGGGATGTACTGTCACATTATGACAATAAGTGCTGCTACACCCGTGCGCATCGTGCATACTGAGACATACATAATAAGTTCCTCCATGTGTATAAGTGTGTGATGGATTCTGTAATGTGGAAGTATGACCATCACCAAAATCCCATAGCCATGATGTGATACTGTGTGGACTTGTGGATGCATCTGTAAAATCAATAGTTAATATATTTCCAACTGTATGGAACGTAAATGATGAATGGCACGTATCAGCCACAACGGGATGTACTGTCACATTATGACAATAAGTGCTGCTACACCCATGCGCATCGTGCATACTGAGACATACATAATAAGTTCCTCCATGTGCATAAGTGTGTGATGGATTCTGTGATGTGGAAGTATGGCCATCACCAAAATCCCATAGCCATGATGTGATACTGTGTGGACTTGTGGATGCATCTGTAAAATTTGTCGTTAGCGTGTTTTCTATTGGATGGGAAGTAAACAAAGCATGACAACCAGTTTGCGTATTTGCTTGAGATACGAATAAAAGGAGCAAAAGCATTATTGAGAAAAACGTCACTCCAGAACTTATTGATTTACAATTCATATTACACCTATTTATATAAAAAAGTTTAATAATAAAATCCGATTACATAACTTATGGCTATCGTTTGTGACAGGCAATATACATAAGTGAAAAGCAAAGATAATGATAAAATAGATACGGTTCAAACTATTAATCCTGAAAGATTAAAATACCGAATAATATAATCAAAACAAATTAGTCTAGTGCCTTCTACGCCAATGTAATTCTAATGACTGAATGATTTCAAAACTTAAAATGGTGATGACACACCATAGCAGTAACATCACAAATTATATCTTTCCTATAGCGTAAGATACTTAACTCAAGTTTCGGTAATAATTTTAAATCCTATTAATTTATATTTCAATTTGACTATGTGTATAACATTTCGCACATTTTTAAAAGCGGCTGTTTTATCCTTCATTGTTTCAAGTCAAAATATGATAATCTCTCTTATACTTAATGTATGATCAATAGTCTGGCTTTGTCGCTCTAGCCGCGACCTTCCCGTCCCTTTCGGGTGCCTTCACTTCTCGCATTGTCATGCTCTACCTTACAGGATCGTTCAGTTATACTTTTTTGCATTACCAAAAAAAGTAAACAATCCGCCGCGGCGGACTAGTTCCGCTAAATCGCTCCGCGTACCGGAACGGCCTACCCGCTTTAAATGCTACCTTATAATTTAGATTAGTTCATTTTTTTGTCAAAATAAAGGGAATTTTGACCTTTGGAATAAAATTTGTGCATTTTGTTATATAAACAATTTGACCTTAATTTCTAAATTTAATCTTTTTTACATTAGTTTAGCTTCTTTTTCTTTTGTCTTGAGCAAATCTAGTGAACGATTTCACTCGATGACGCAGGAACCGAAGCAATCTTGCTAAGGGGATACATCCTGTGCTGCGGACAAGTCTACTTCATTTAGTGCTTTCGAAGTTTATATTTATGCCGACCAAAGTTTTGGTTGGTTCCTTTACTAAGACCAATAGTACATACAAAATAGTCCAATAATCTTCATCTTTTTCATTGATTCTTCTTATAAAATATTTCCATAGCGAAGGCCATGCAAATATTTTTTGAATCGACTGAATAAAAAATCTATTTATTTATTTTGGACTATTTTGTAAATACAATTGGTATAATGATTGAAATCATTCAATCATTTTTTGCTCAAACAAAACCGCTCAGTCTTTTTCTTAACGCTATTTTACGAAATTTTGACTAAAAACGAAAAGGCCAGTCCCACGTTAAACTTGGCATTAATTGCAATATTAATAAAAAGTTGTCTGATAAAAATTTACAAATCAGTAAACGATGACTAAGTGGTTGATTTTCCATAGATTAACCACATGTATATAAAATTTCGTTATTTGTAATTGTCCTATTATCAATAATTCAATATCTCCAAAACTTCAATTACTTAATGAATTTTATAGTTTCTGTTAGGCTATGTTTTTTATAAGTAATGAGATACTGTCCTTTATGTAAAAAACCTAAATCATTTAGTCGGGCATTCCCATTCTCAACATCTGTCTCCTTAGCATAAACAAGTGATCCACTCATATGAAACACTTCAAAATTTACTCGGCCGTTCCAAGCATTATGCAGCTCTAGATTGATACTATTCTCAACAGGATTTGGAAATGCTTTAGCCTTTGAGTTTTCATCATTTTCTGTAATTCCGACAGCAGCTTCTTTATAAATTCTTATATAATCTACCTCAAGAGTACTTTGGGTAAAACTAGGGTCTATGCTAGGTAGTATAGCAATATTTAGCAGTAAGTATTGCTCCAAGTTGAATGGCCAAGTGTCCGCATTTTTTGCAGCAGTTTGGTATGCTCAGTGTATAAGATTAATTCTGGCCATGGGACAGCTCCAAAGCCTTGGGTCTTTATCCGTATTGAACTCTCCATTTACCTGAATTAATATCCTATCAAAATGCCTTCTTTATGCTGGATTAGGTGAATTGGTGTCAAAATTGATATGTGGATCGGTTATAAAATTAAAAGTTACCATTTGCCATTCATCAAGAACTATTGGTTTGACTATTTCAGCCAGACTTAGCCATGGAGAGATTACATTAGAATTTTGAAGCTTTGATGATACTTGATTATTTTGGCTGCCTGTTATACTTGATGATGGTCCGTAAATTTTAACAGAAAATTCTGGATGAGCGGCGCAAATTTTATTTTTCAATATCGATCTCGTTTTGAAGGCCTGGTCAAAACTTGAAAGATGTTCCAAAGAATTTTAAAGTCTTTATATCAGACCAATACTATTATTACTGTAAATGATAGTCAAGATTAAGTCTGCTGAAACCCAAAAATAAAGTGGCTATCAAAAGATTTTTTAAAAAAAAGTTGGTCTAATCTTAATGTTTTGAAATCTTAAAAGTGTTTGTTCCCAAAACCGTTGTAATCTTTGAAAAATAAATCCCTCCAGCGAAATTTGACGCATCTATTTTTGCAGTAATATTGTCAGGTTGAAGTGTAAGCATTCGTTTACCTCGTAGGTCAAATACTTCTATTAGGAGAATATCTGCGTTTTGGGAGGAAATAATCCATTGATTGTCAGTTGGATTAGGAAATATATTTATTCCTTGTATATCTAAATTATTTACACTACTCACAAATTGTCCAAAAGCAACATTGTCAAAGTAATATGTTATTGCTCCTGTCGTAGCACCATCTGTCCCAAAATTAAAAAAGATGGAAGCCTTATTATAGGTCCACCCCATAGCCAAACCAACGCTCAATGACTGTGTGCCAGGAGCGTTATTAATAAAATCAAACGATAATACTTCCCAACCTCCTGATACGGTAGTGTTGGTTTGTGTTTCACATGTGTGGGTCGGGTCATCTGAATCTTCTACTTTTAGACGGATAGGTGTACCCGCTTTCGGAGACCAAACTTTGACCGTCATTATTGAGTTAGTTAAAGTTAATGGTATATTGGTTGCAAATCCAGCTGGAGTGCCTATGGTGGTCCCAGCCCACGTAGCTGCTTGATTCGTTTTTATAACCTTCATGACCATATTTTCTGGATTTGAAGGATCCGTTTCTAATGAAGATAGGTTACCACCAAAATCAGACATTGTATAGTTAACTGTTAGACTTTCGAAGTCAACAGGAAAATCAATTTGGCTTCCCCCAGACGACTGCTCGATATCATCAAAAAGGAAAGTAGATGTTGCACTACCATTTCCTACCTTACCGAAATCAAACATAAAAACCAAGTAATTAAAATCTTTCGGTACACCAGTAAAATCCCATGTCAATACTTCCCATTCACTGGAGACCGTAGTTTGAACATCTCGTTCTGTACT
>JBBRJL010000282.1:0-4649 GCA_038219375.1 Chitinophagales bacterium
GCTTTTGTGGTTCGACCTTGGGTAATATCATAAATCATTGTTATGACTTCTGCGTTTTTTTCTCCAACTTTTGGATACTTAAATGTTTGGTCTATAGGATACATCTTATCATCATAAAGTTGCATGGTAAATTGCGGTACCTGACTTTCGTCAAATCGAATGAAAGCAATTTTTTTGCTATCAGGTGACCAATAAAATGCACGGGTAAAACCGAATTCTTCTTCATAAACCCAATCAGACATACCATTTATAATTTTGTTTACAATTCCGTCTGTAGTGATTTGGGTTATGTTATTATTTTTAAGATTTTTGTAATACAGATTATTATTAAATACGAAGGCGACCTTCTCTCCATCAGGTGAAAACATGGGATTCACAATTTTTCCATACGGGTACAACTGCGCAAGTATATTAGCTTTTCTATCATAGATATGGCAGTTTACTTTGGAAGAATGTCTGTATATGGACTCATCTTCAGAATCAATAAGGATGTGTGATTCGTCTTCACTAAAGGTGTAACCACTGAAATCGCCAGAAAATCCCGCCTTGTCTTTGTGTTCATTTGGACTAAAGATGGTCTCAATAAGAGAACCCGTTGTTATATCAAATTTTTTAATATCGCCATCTCTTCTAGCAGAATAGTATCTACCATCCATCATAAAATTGAATCCCGGCACAGACTTTGTCCTGAATTCGAATTTTCCATAGATGTCATCTATGGTGATGGATTTTTGTGCTAAGGCGTTGAGTGTTAAAAAGAAAAAAATGGAAATATAAAATAATAATTTGTGCATGATGACGTAACTGGGTTTTAAATGATACAGTTAATAAAACTCTAACCGTTGATAAAAAGTTGTTCAAGCTATCTTACACCCATTTTCCACAGGTCTTTCTGGAGTTAAGAGTGTAATTTCCTTACTAATGCCCACTACACCGAGTACAAGACATTCGGACATAAAATCTGCTATTTGTTTGGGTGGAAAATTGACAACCGCAATGATTTGTTTACCTACCAATTCTTCTAACCGGTATAAATGTGTAATTTGTGCAGAGCTTTTTTTAATCCCGTATTCACCAAAATCGATGGTAAGCTTGTAAGCCGGATTTCTAGCTTTTGGAAAATCACTGACTGACAAAACAGTGCCGACTCGCATCTCTACTTTTTCAAAATCTTCCCAAGTAAGCATTGTTTATTATTATTTGAAGGACAAAAATAGTCAACCATCTGCTAAATTCGTGTTAAATAGCTATTTTTTCCTTGGCAAGATGAATGAAAATAAACTTTCAATTAAAAATTCCATTATCTTTGTTGCTTGATATGAGATACATCGCTTTAATATTTGCATTTTTGATCTTCGGGCAGTCACTTTCTGTCTGCGCTCCTGATATAGCTTTATTACCAAAAGATGTAGCTACCAAAGTTTGTACTGCATCTTCAAGCGAGAAAAAACATAGTTGCTGCAAAAGCGAAGAGCATGATACTGAAAAAGAACAAAAAGATGGATGTTGTGGTGAGGGATGCAAATGTTTTAGTTGTATAAAGGTATTTGTCCAATACTTCAATAATAATAGCACTGATTTAGTTTTTCAAGAAAAAATTATAGCTAAGCGTAATATTTCACCTGTGTTATTTTATTCTTTCGATTTTCACTACACACTCATCAACCCTCCGCAAGTAAAGTAATCAATTTAATGGGCGTTCTATGTCCAGAAAGTAGATTTTAGACAGAATTTGTCTATGATTTTAAGTTTTTTACTTTACTAAATTCAAATAAATGCGAATATTTATATTTCAAGCATGCTTAACTATAGCTATGCTTTTGAACGTTACCAATTTTTATGCGCAAAATACTAAGGTCACAATAGCTGTGAGTGGTGCCTGTGAGATGTGCCAAGAAAGAATAGAAACAACTGCAAAAAATGTGGTAGGAGTCGTGAATGCCAAGTATGACTTGGATGGTCAAGAGTTGACTGTCGAAACTCAAAACATCTTCCAAAAGTCAGATCTAGTCAATGCCATGCTTGCTGTAGGTCATGACGCTGATGGAAAAAAGGCATCAGATGAAGTCTATAATAACCTACATACTTGTTGCAATTATAGAGATGAAGTCCATTCTGACGATAACGGACGTGATCATGGTAATTTCAATCAAGGAAATTCTAACAAATTACTCAAAGGAACAGTCTACGAAAAACTCGAATCTGGAGGACTGCAACCTATCATTGGAGCCAATATTGTTTGGCTTGGTGAACAGGGAGGCACGGTGTCTGATATGAAAGGTAATTTTGAAATTCCACTTTCCAAGGGGTCAAAAAATCTCGTCGTTTCTTATGTAGGATATAGTCCTGATACCCTTTTGGTTGATAAATCAGGATTTGTAAATATTACTATCTCTGCACCCAATCTCCTAGATGCTGTCACGATCACGTCCAAAAAGCGAACAACAGAAATATCATATATCGAAACGGTAAAGGTTCAGAATATCACGTCCAGAGAATTGCTCAAAGCAGCTTGTTGTAACCTTGCAGAAAGCTTTGATACAACTCCCGCAGTGGATGCATCAATGACTGACGCCATCACAGGTACAAGGAAAATAGAAATGCTAGGTCTAGCAGGACCTTATGTTCAGATCACTCGGGAGAATATTCCGGATGTGCGTGGACTTGCTGCCTTACAAGGATTGTCATTTACACCTGGTGCCTGGGTAGAAGGCATGCAGCTGAATATGGGTGCTGGCTCGGTGGTCAATGGTTTTGAGAGCATCACGGGTCAGATCAATGTAGAACTGAGAAAACCATGCCATTCAGAAAATTTTCATTTGAACGTATATGCTAGTCAAGCGGCAAGATTAGAACTGAATCATTTTGCAAAACAAGAAATCAACGATAGCTGGAGTACCGCCACACTGCTACACGTTTCATCAAGGAATCAAAGACGTGACTACAATGATGATAGTTTTCTTGATATGCCTTTGGGCAAACAATTTGGTTTTATCAATAGGTGGAAGTGGACCAATGGCCAAGGTCAGGAAGGTCAGATAGGTGCCAAAATTTCTTTCATGGATAATATAAGCGGACAAACATCTTTTCGTCTTAATGAGTCAGATAGATCAAAAGTATGGGGAGCAGATATGACTACTACAAGAGCCGAAGTATGGGCAAAACGTGGCTTTGTAAATCTTAAGACGCCCTATAAAACCCTAGGCTTTCAAGCTTCTGCCGTTTATCATGTCCAGGATGCAATGTTTGGTACGAGAGTGTATGATGCCACTCAGAAGTCAGGATATTTTAATATGATTTACCAAAGCATCATAGACAATACAGATCATCAGGTCAGAATGGGAACTAGTTTTCAATGGGATGAATTTCATGAGACAGTAGGAACCACCAACTATCATAGAAACGAATGGGTGCCGGGTGTTTTTGGTGAATACACCTACAAAGGATCTGAAAAATTTAGTGTATTAATCGGTGGTAGGGCTGATTATCACAATAACTTTGGATTGTTTTTCACGCCAAGACTTAATGTAAGGTATGCTCCAAACCAAAAAACAGTATTTAGACTAGCTGGAGGTAGAGGACAACGAACACAATCTATTTTTGCGGAGAATATCGGTCTTTTTGCTTCCAATAGAGAGATTATCGTAGAAGGCCAAAACCCAAATAATCCATACGGGCTTGATGCAGAAGTTGCTTGGAATTTCGGGCTAAGTCTTACAAGAGAGATAACATTAGGGTCTAGAAATCTCTTGATATCTGTAGATTTCAATCGTATTGACTTCGAAAATCAGATAGTTATGGATCTTGATAGAAGTCCACAGCAAGTTGTATTTTATAATCTACAGGGAGAATCTTATTCCAATAGTGCTCAGATACAATTCGAAATAGATGCCGCCAAATGGCTAGACATTAGATTGGCTTACAGATATAATGATGTCAAGACCACTTATGGGGAGCAGTTGCTCAGAAAACCACTCGTGTCTCCACAGCGAGCATTCGCAAATACGGCCTTTAAGCTTGGTCGAGGATGGTCATTTGATTATACCATCAATTGGTTGAACTCAGTGAGAATTCCATCCACTGCGAGCAATCCTTCTGTTTATCAATGGGAAAGCCAGTCTCCATCATATTTTCTAAGCAATACGCAAATCAACAAAGCTTGGGCAAATGGATTTGAAGTATATTTAGGTGGTGAAAATATATTTGATTATAGATTACATGATCCTATCATTGCCGCTGACCAACCATTTGGAAAGTATTTTGATAGCTCTTTAGCATGGGGACCAGTCATGGGTGCAAATGTGTATATAGGAATGAGATATAGTTTATAAAATACCCGCGTCTTGTAGATATAGTCAAGACTTATAAGTGAAAGGCATCAATATTTATATTAGTATTGGTGTCTTTTTAATTTTTTGAACAATATGAATGGATTGGATTTTAACCTATAGCTAATAGACACTTTAGAATGAGCTATTTAAAATTTGTAGTACACAAATGGAAACACAAAATTATGTAATCGACACAATATCAATACTATGTACAAAATACTACTCAATAATCAGTAATTTCTGAGTTAATTTCCATGCTTACGTTTAAACAAAAAAATAAGGGCAGAAATCAGATTTCTGCCCTTATTGAAAAACATT
>JBBRJL010000283.1:0-4601 GCA_038219375.1 Chitinophagales bacterium
GTTTAGGATGAGGGTCTCTTACATGTTTAAGAAGTCTTTTTTGGTTGCTCATTAGACTCATGCGATGATCTACTTTGTTTCTTGACTAAAGTAATACGAATTGTATTTATAAAATAGATAAACTACTATAACCCTAAATGATAAAATCGTACATCGGGTCCACCCATATATTCATTTGTGACATCTTCAAACCCTAATTTTTGGAGCAAAAGTTTCGATGCAAGATTTCCGTCTTGGATGTAAGCCAATACCAATGATCTTCCTAAGTCGTTTTTGACGAAACCAAAAATATTATAAATAGCTTCTGTAGCATAATGATGGTGTTGATAGGCATCTCCTATTGCAAATCCAAGAGAACATTTCCGGTCATTATCACTTATTGTTTCTCTAGAAAGCCCATAAATGCTGATAACACCAATGTAAGTATCACTATCTTTGAGCTTTATGAGCCAGTCATGTCCTGCGAGTTTGGATTGTGTAGTTCTCAGTTGTTGCATTTCGCTGTAATAATTCTTCAGTTTTTTTAAATCTTTGTAATCCTCCGTCACATAAGGATTATCGTCCTCTTTAAATATTTTGAGTAGCTTGAGCACATTAGATTCGTCTACAAGTTCGTACTCCAATCTTTCAGATGGTTTTACTTTATCGAATAGATGGTTTTCGTACATGTTGATATCTAATGATTAAAAAAAGTGCGAACATAAGTTATACTTTTTCATCTGACAGATTAATTTATGTTAATTTTATATAAAATATTTTGATAGAGATTAGTAACTCAAGTTTCGGTGATAATTTTAAATCCTATTTATTTATATTTCATTTTGACTGCGTGTATAACATTTCGCACATTTTTTAAAAGCGGCTGTTTTATCCTTCATTGTTTCAAGTCAAAATATACTAATCTCTTTTTATACTTAATGTATGATCAATGGTCTGGCTTTGTCGCTCGAGCCGCAACGGGCTTTAACTTTTTTGCCTCACCAAAAAAAATAAACAATCCGCCCTGAAGGACTAGTTCTGCTAAATCGCTCTGCGTACTGAAACGGCCTGCCCGCTTTATACCAATAGTACATTCAAAATAGTCCAATAAACTTCATCTTTTTCTTTGATACTTCTCCATAAAATATTTCCATAGCGAAGGCTACGCAAATATTTTTTGAATCGACTGAATAAAAAATCTATTTATTTATTTTGGACTACTTTAAAAATACAATTGGTATAACTTTACTATTTTCCATTTGTGATTTTTATTATGATTTTACCAATATTACGCCAAGGACCATTATTGTTGCGAGTACACCTTCTAATCCATGAATTATTACAGTCATCCAGCTAGACTGAAATCGTTTAGCAGGGAAGGCAAAAACGAAGCCGAACAATAATGCAGTAGAAATGATTATTTGTGGTTTATGTAGATGATAAAGGCCAAACAATACACCATTGGCAAACCAATCGTATTTTCCAAAAGCACCATTCATTTTAGGTAATAAAATACCTCGATAAAGAAATTCTTCCCCTAAAAAGTAGTTGAAAATTAACGTTGGAACCAAGAAACACAATAGCCACCAAGCACCTTTGAAATCGGTTGGATTTAAAGCAGATAAATCATATAGTGGTAGATGCTTGATCAATGGGAAAAGGATACCATCAATATTAGGAAGCCACATAAAACCACCTTGTAACAAAACACTTATTAATATAAAAGGTATTACCCATAGTAGTAGCCAATTATTTTCTTTGCCCGTTTTTGGGTCTCGTGGTTTTTGATATCGCATTCTTTCACGAATGGCACCCCAATTCAATGGGTTGCCATCATGTTTGAGTATCATTAAGGACAATATAAACTGCCACACCAAACCTAAAATGATCATTAGCCAATACACTATGGTTATTGGTAAGCCAAGTATAGGTGTAATAATTGGGGTAAGTCCAAATGCCAGTAATGCCATTGGCAATGCAGATAATGCCCAAATTACTATAATTTTACGCAAACTATATTGCACATCTGATGGGTATTGAATCAATTCTGCCATTCTATAAATTTAAAGTCCTTTTATACTATTATTCACCATTTTATTGTAAGGTACTCGATTTCAAAATGGTTATATTTTGAAATTGAAACCTAAGTTAAAATAGAAGGGCAACACTGGCGATGTAATAAAATCTTGGTTTATTATCTTGCCTACATTTAATGTAATATCCATATTTTTTATGGAATAACCAGCTTGACTACCGTAATAAAAGTTGCCTCCTGTAGCCGGTTGATACCATCCATCTTTAACTTCTAAATAGAATTCGTCCCTATATTTGTCTGTATGCTTAAAGTGAGTTACTATGGCTTTATCAAAACCTAGTTCTGCAGCAATAAACCATTTGGAGCGGTAATAACCACAAGTACCCTTTATCTCAGCACCAAAATTTTGTAATGTCACTAGAGATGTTTCCTGCTTTCTGTAAATGGCAGAAAACGATGTTGAACCTTTGAAACTTCGCCATGAAAACGATTGTATTTGTCCGTTAATGGAGGCCTTAAAATCATCAAAACTAGTCTTTCCTGCTGGCTTCGAAATACTCGCCCCGAGAATGAATGTTTGGTAAGTATTAAACTTATATCCATAAGTGAGTTTTGATGTTAAGCCAAAGTCTAAGCCGAAATTGGCACTTAAGATGTGTCGAGTATTCTCTAACTTATTCCAATTTAGGGTTTGTGTTGCCCCATTGTTTATAAAATATACACAAAGTGATGCGATAAGAATGTATTTAGAATATTGCATAAGTATTTATATTAAAGTGAATTAAGATATTTTATTACTTTAGGTTCGGTTATGGTACGCCAAGTTTCCAATTGGTCAAACATGCCAGAGTGACCAACGCCGTTTACCTTGACCACTTCTTTTTGGGGGTAAATAGCTGAAATTTTCTGTGCCCAGCTGTCAGGATAAGCAGTATTGTTGCTACTATAAAAAAAGATAACATTTTTCTGAAATTGTGAAATTCCACTTGAGAAATCTGATTGGTATTTTTCGCCTATTTCTAGCATTACACTAGCTATTACTGCCCCATTGCGAACGGACTTGTAATAAATGCTATTAGGGCCAAGTGTTGACTGGATATCACCTACAATGGTATTACTTGCTGATAAAATAGCCAATTTATAATCGAGTATAGCATGGTCATCTGTTTTGCCCGTAATAAATTGATCTTGGTATGTTGCATCATTTAGCTCTTCAGACCATACATTAAAAGACCGTGATTTATTGATATATGCTATGATATCTGGCCATTTCAGTCCTCCTGGTTCAGCTAGGATCAGTCCATCTACTTTATCAGGATATTTTGCAGCATACCCGGTTCCAAGCATTGAGCCCCAAGATTGTGTCAGAAGTACCACTTTTTGGTCGGGTTGTTTTTTATAGTAATTTATCACACCGGTAAGCTCATCATAAAATACTTTTTCAACCGCAGCTTCTCCAAAATTTAGGTAATAGCTCCTAGGAAATCGCTGCGAAAGCCCCGAGCCTATCTGGTCATAAAAAACAACCCTATAGCCCTTGTCAGCCAAACTTATGCAATTTAGCATATATTTAAAATTGGCACCAGGTCCTCCATGCAGGACAATAACTAAAGTACTGTCTGCCGGACCAAATGCTTGAGCATGCAGCTTAGCTCCATTGATGGTTATAGACGGAAGGTTTAAGTCTTCGACTACAGTTTTAGGTACTAAATTTCCTGCTTGCGAGATTTCCCGATCATCGGTGCAGGAGACAAGTATAGTCAAGCAGCAGGTGAATAATAAAATTGAATTTTTGAACATATAAATATTAATTAGATTACAAATATTAATAAAAAGTAGGTAGATCAAATTTGTCCATAAGCGATGTTTTTACTATAATCCATTTTATTATAGAGCATCCGAGCTATACTCAGATTAGGCATCCAAACCAGTCATGCTATAAATGAATAAGCCAATATAAACCAGCCGTAATAAATATGGAAAAGGGTGCATATATTCTAAATGTAACCCTAGTAGGCAAATAAATAAAAGGTTTTGGTACTACTAATATTATAAGGAAGCCAAAAAGTGATGCCAATATAATTGTCACATATTTCAAATTTTTGATAGGACAAAGGTGATATATTGACGTTCAGATATAGTATTATCGTGTAAGATAAGACTCATTATCCGGCAATATTAAGGCCTATCTTACAGGATGGGACATTCTGAGGCATGTCGTTTTACTTTGTCGGCAATTGATTTTTAATATATTCTGAGGGAGATAAGTCAGTCATTTTCTTAAAAATACGATTGAAAGCAGACTTTGAGTTGAACCCGCATTCAAAGGCTAAAGAAATTAATGTGAAATTTTGATTTTCTGGTAACACCGAAATCCTTTTGAATTCTTCCACTCTCAACTTATTGACATAGTCGTAAAAATTGACGCCTTCTCTTTCATTAATGACTTGTGAAATATAATTTGGCTGTACATCCAAAGCTTTTGACAACTCATCAAGCGTAAGCTCAGATTCTTTAAATAGTTTTTCATCGATCATAACTTGATTCAACTTCTCATGTATTTCGAGCGCTGTTTCTTCATTCAAAC
>JBBRJL010000284.1:0-4601 GCA_038219375.1 Chitinophagales bacterium
TGATATGCGTAAGAAGAAAAATAATACCTGTCCGTAATGACCGTATATCCTTCTTCGAGTTTTTTTAGAATTCCATCTTGATTGTTGAGCAAGTGATTGAGTCTATCAGCTACAAAAAGTGCAGCAATAACCCTATGATCACCTTCCATCCTATGGCTAAAAATATCTCTGATCATGACACCAATGCGACTATCGGTGGGTTCAAAAGTTGTATAGACTTTATGTCCCATGTCCGTTAATGTTTGTGCTAGAAGTTTTGACTGTGTGCTTTTGCCGCTACCATCTATTCCTTCTAGGGCAATAAAGAGATTACTTCTGCTCATCTTATGAAAAATATTGTTTAGATGGCGTAAAGTTAGGATATTCCTTTGGCTAAACTAAAATACCTTTGAAATATTACTCATTTTGAATACTATGCTTCACGAAGACCGCTGCGCAACCTCATGATACCTCTTAACATGTGGCCCCAAAAATATCCTTGCATACATTCTGATCAATGCGATGCCACTTACGACAAAACCCAGCGAAACAAATAATGCTAAAAACACTTGGTCATACCTAATGTGTGAAAACAAAATATCCTCACCGATAAAGGTAGATGTAATCGGAAAACCAGCTAAACCCAGACAGGTGATCAGAAATCCAGCTGCTAGCTTCGGATGTTCATACACATGGCCTTGAAATCTATTAAGGTCAACATCTTTTTCTAAACGGGTCATTTTATACAATATAAAATAACCAATTGTACCAGCTATCACTACTCCAATCAAATAAAATGCTATCTCATGGAACGAAAGGTTATCATTGAACGAAATAGCTAACACTGTCCAAAAATGATTCATTATCAAAAGTGTCCATATTACAAATACATTTCTTCGTCCCGCATAAGCGCGGAATACCAAAAGTAAGCCTATAAAGGCAAACAGCTCTGGCATAATCTCAATCAAAAATTCAGGAATACTATATCTAGTTACCTGTATCAATAAGCCAAGTAAGAAAGTCGGAATGGTAACATAGTAAATGTTCTGAATATTAATAAATCGAAGTAGGTTGCCTAATTTTTTGAATGGGCTCCAAATAACTTTATCAAGCAATTCATCCATGTTATACTCCTTGATACTTAGTAAAAATAAGGAATACTCCAATTTTTTGGTAAAATGAGTTTCAATATTCTGATGTTTAGGCACAAAATGATAAAATTGCTCTCTGATCAAATAACTTACTGCCGACGGGGAAACCAATAATTGGTAAGTTCTCAAGAAAGCATTACCAGCAAAATGTACTAAAGCCAAACTCTCCAGTCCGAAAGCCAGCTCTATAAAAATGAGCCCTATTTGCGCCACGGATCCGTATGCGATCTGACTTTTGACAGAAGATTGTACTCTACCTATCGACGCACCAATAACGGCAGTAATCAATCCCACCAAACCAATCATAATCCTTACTGTCAATTGTTGCTCCCAAAATGGCATGGTTCTTAATAATAAAAATACCCCCAAATGTACCGAAAGTGATCCATAAAATATGGCACTCGATGGTGTCGGTCCTTCCATCGCTCGTGGCAACCATGACGAAAAAGGAAACTGTGCGGACTTAGCACAAGCTGCGACTAGGATCATCATAGATATAAAGATTCCGAAAAGTGAGTGTCCTGCTAAGTGCTCATGGACTAATTCAAAATTATTCAACTTTGCAAAAGTGATGTTTTCATGCCATAGATGGTGACTTGCCCACATCGCCAGTATGATTCCCACATCTCCAATACGGTAAATAGAAAAGACTTTAAATGCGTTTTTTACAGGCAAATATCGATCTCTGTAGAATGCTACTAACAAGAAAGACGTAAGACCTAAAATTTCCCATCCTATAAAAAGGGTCTCCATATTACCTGAAAATACAGCTAATATGTAGCCGGAATAAAATAGTAAAATGGTATTGAAAAAACGTTTATAACCCGACTCTCGATGCAAGTATATCCGGCTATAAGTAGCTACCAAAAAAGTCAGAATCGACCCCACCAAACAATATACTGCGGTAACATTATCAAAATAAAAGTCGATAAAAAAGCTTAAATGTTCGCCATGATATAATGAAATTTCTTTGATGTTGATATCTGGCATTCCCTTGGTCATCCATGTAGTAATAAAAGTTATTATTGCTAAAGAATGCAAACCTACCAATCCAAAAGTAAATCCAGAGATTACCTTTTCATTCTCTTTCGGGAGAAATAAGGATATGAAGAAAGCCACAAACGGCCAGATGATTAATATTTCTAATACTTTTTCCATTTTATTTCTTATTTTAACAGATAAACCGGTAAGTTTTCTGACTGGTTTTCAAATAGGTTATCTAGGTCTGTTACTACTTCGAGCGTGTCAACAGCAGGCTTGTATAGCTCAAAACTACCATCAGAAAATCGCCATAATGTCTTGTCTTCAGGTGATACCACCACAAGATGCACCCACTCATTGATAAACCACTCATAAAGTTCCGGAGTACGTTGTATTGTTTTCAGTACCACATCAGGATAGTGCTCTACAATCATAAGCAACCTCAACGGATCGTGAACCTCTACCATTTGATTGGGCAATCCAGGACGCAAATCTCCATCTATACCATTTGCCACACCTATCAATCCCATTACGTTATGTGGCAACTTAGTCCCTGCCCCAAGTTTCAGATTATCTACTCTCGAAAAATAATATTCCAAGTTTATACCGCCACATACAGGGGCTGCAGCCTTGAGTATATTGAATAAATAATTACCTTCGAGATCAATGTTGTAATCGTAAGAATTCATAAATGCCCGTCTATCCAAGAATAGATCCTCCGTCATTCCTCGCCTTCCTACGATACAAAGTGCATTTGTAGCATGATTGAGTTCTGGCCTCGGTTCAAAAAGTGATACGGATCTAGTTTTTATTTTCTCATGCAATTTTTGAATATCAATTTTTGAATCTAGGGTAACAAATCTTCTCGACCTCTCTTTAGCATTTTTGGTGAGGGCTTTCACAAATATTGCTTTATTTTTCTGATGCAACTGACTTTTGGTAGCATCGGTAAGCATGTCGTCATAAAACTCTATCTCATCCCTCGTGGTATCGTGCAGCGCTCCTATAAATAGAGTAGATGATGGGATAGAAATACCACGATCTTTGAGAATTGCCCTTACTTCTAGATGATTGGCCATGTATGAAATGACTCTTGCATTTACCGATCCAGGCCTGCCTGAGCATGCACCACAATCATATCCAGCATAATGCGTATTATTAACGCTACTAGCACCATGACCTATTGCGTATACCAATGGGGCAAAATGATCTACCAATCCGATACTTCGCAGAAGTCCCTCTACTCTATCTGCCATCTCTAGGATAGTAAATCCCACTTGAAGTCCATCTTCTTGCGTTGCAATATCTGAATTCTCAACTGATAGTCTCGAAAACTTATCCATATGTCTGAAAGAAAACGTAGTAGCAGGGCTCAATCTCGGCGTAAAAATATTGATAAATAATCTAATCGCCGACCAAAAACCGATCGTATGGGTTATCAGCCATCCAAAAAATAATGAATGGGTATAATTTTCAAAATGGAAGTCCTTCTTGTTGACCTTATTATCTACTTCCTCTTTGATCAAGTACTTTGGTGACATCGGTGCAGGACAAACTTTCATAGAGAAGTTGCCATTCATAGGTTTGTAATAAAACTCTACACCGAAGAATCCAGGCGTACCAAATGTCTCTGCATTGAGGTCTAGACCTTCAACAAATCTTCTCAATGAACCTTCTCTATCATCTATACAAAAAAGAGCCTGAAAACTTTTATAATTCCTATCATTAAGATTTTTTTTGTTCGCAATGATCCCTGTCAATACCTGATCGTAAAAAGTCCACTCATAAGCATCCTGCCAAAGATGAAGGACTTCATGATACTCCGTTTTTTCCACAAGGGCAAAAAGTGGTGTTTCTTTTTTGGTCAGTCTCATTCCAAGTGGCAACCAGTTTTCACCAAACTTATCATCTAGCGTATCTATTTCAAGCAATAATTCAAAGATAATCAGATCTTGTAAAGATATCCTTCTACTATCCAATAAGGTCTGCGGATTGTCTTCAATAACTGATACCATTCCCGACCAGCCTGGATGAGAAAACTGCTGATCAAAAAGATAATGTTCATATAATGTCTCATCTCCCACAAGGATTTTTAATAAATCACTGATTTCACATTTACGATCCATCAAAAGTCTTTTTGCTCTTGGTTTTTTAAAAAAACTAGTATAAGTATTACGTTCCATCTCCCTTATAGTAGTCAGAAATCCCTTATTCCATTCAGGAAATTTCCAAATGGCGATTCCTTGATCTAGATAGCTACAAAGAAATCTGAATAAAAATGGTTGAATGGTTAAGTCTAAATCTACCGAGTATAACTCCTTCCAGTTATTCCTCAAATGACTGCGCCTACCAGAAAAGTTATCTTCATAAGGATATTCAAGAAGTTTAAATTTCCAAGATCCCTGATCTTCATTTCCTTTTTTATCTTGGAGTACTTTGTCCAGTACCTGCTCACTTATCTTTTTGTCGCCATAAAGTTGTCTATACTCC
>JBBRJL010000285.1:0-4598 GCA_038219375.1 Chitinophagales bacterium
AGATCTTCAAACATTGATCTTAAAATGATCATTTCCTGTTCAGTATTCATATCACAAAGGTCATGATATCATTTATTTTAATGGCAATAATCAAAATAATATTACCCACAAAACCAGTCTAAATATAGTCTTTTTTATGGATAACTTTTACTTCTCAAATATTTGCATCTATTATTGTGGATAACTTTTACTTCTCATCAAATTGTCATACTTTTGGCCTGAATAGTTACCCAATTTTTAATTTAGAAGAAAGTTAATTTGTCTTTTACGCTATATTTTTTCTAAAAAAAAACTCAAATCAGCATCCAAAGTGGCTTCTGAACTTCTAAACTTATAATTTAACAACTTATTCTCAAAACTTAAACGTAAAATTATACGATTTATGATAACAACAAATAAAGTATAATCTTTTTTATAAAAAATGTCTTAAAAAGTCATTTCGGAGTATTATTTAAAAATTAGTAGATTCACAAATTATCTCTTCAATTCTTATTGGTTTTGATTAATACAGATTCAAATCTTAGTTGAAACATAACTACATCTATTGCAAGTTAGATTTGCAATGCCTATAAAACTCCAGCAATGCCAATATGCTACTTCAAATCTTGTCAAACCAAATTCACCCTTGAAAAGTAGGAAGAAGTACCAAATCTTCGATGTTTGGCGGTTTTGTATTTTATGTAAATATTATACCAATAGTACAAACAAAATAATACAATATAAGACCTAAACTTACTTCCCATTAACAAATTCCACCTAAAATTAAAAACAATTACAAAAATCAAATCCAATATTCGCCCTATTGTCTATTTTTGCAAAAAATATAATAAAATGGGATTATTAACCGGAAAAGTGGCTTTGATCACAGGAGGATCTAGAGGTATAGGTGAGGCCATCGTAATGAAATATGCTGAAGAAGGCGCTGATATAGCGTTTACTTACGTTTCTTCTGAAGAAAAAGCACTGGCTGTAGTAGCTGCCGCCGAACAAAAAGGTGTACGCGTCAAAGCATACAAATCCGATGCTTCTGACTATGCGCAAGCAGAAACACTTGTCAATGAAGTGGTAGAAACCTTTGGCAAAATAGATATTCTGATCAATAACGCAGGAATTACTAAAGACACCTTGATGCTCCGAATGAGTGAAGAGCAGTGGGATCAAGTGATGCATGTCAATCTAAAATCTGTATTCAACCTTACTAAACACATCCTAAAACCGATGATGAAAAATCGTTCAGGCTCTATTATAAATATGAGTTCGGTGGTAGGTGTTTTTGGTAATGCTGGTCAGGCAAATTATGCAGCGTCGAAGGCAGGCATCATAGGTTTTACTAAGTCTATCGCCAAGGAAGTTGGGTCTAGAAATATAAGGTGTAATGCCGTAGCGCCAGGATTTATCGAAACAGATATGACACATGTGCTTACAGATGAGCAGAAAAAAGCATATATAGCCGGCATTCCACTCAAAAGATTGGGTAGTGGAGATGATGTAGCCAATGCTTGTGTGTACTTGGGAGGAGACATGTCTACCTATGTTTCAGGTCAGGTTTTGAGTGTTTGTGGTGCTTTGAATACTTAATTTGAGTTCTTTTTAGAGATATTCTCCTAATATGCGTTTTTTTTGATTATTTTTTGAGCATTTATTTTATATATTGTTAAATAAGTATTACTTTTGCAGTCCTTTACAGGGAATAGTTATAAAATCATATTTTAAATAAAAGATAAACAGATCAAAAAATGAAAAAAGATCTCCATCCACAAGATTATAGATTGGTAGTATTTAAAGATATTTCCAATGATGAGATGTTTTTGACTAAGTCATGTACAAAGACACGAGATACCGTAGTATTTACTGATGGCAATGAATATCCATTAGTAAAAATGGAAATTTCAGCCTTCTCTCACCCATTCTTTACAGGTAAACTTAAATTTGTGGACACCGCAGGTCGAATTGACAAGTTCAATAAAAAGTTTGCGAAATTCACCAACAAATAGTCTAATAGTTGAATTTATAGAGAGCCCTTACTTAAACATAAGGGCTTTTTTTTTATCAATTATTTTATTTTCTAGATTAATTCGTACTTTTACTCATTATTTTTGTGACAAATGTCATTTCATTTCGTTATATAGAAGATTACCTAATAAACATTCATGAATACCCCCAACATGAAACAAAATAACTTTCCTCAAAACATCATTCTTTTCGGTGATGACAACTGGTTTCATTTGCTACCATTGACATTTACGAGACCCATTGCTGAACTCAGAGTAGGCATATTAACCATTAAAGAAAAATGGGAATTGCACCTTGAAGGTCAAGTAAGTTACATTACCCAAGACTATCTTGCAGAGAAATATCCTATCCACATAGAAGGTGATAATTTATTGATAAATAGCACTTTGCTTCCTTCAAGTACTATTTTGAATTATATCAAACAGTTGAAGCTAAACGAAGCATTATTACTCGGAGACGAGTTGCTTGCGGCTAGATTATCTGCCGATCAGTTTGATCTCCTATCTGACGATCCTGCTTCACTCAAAACCTTAAAGGGTATCAATCTAGAAGGTGTCTCTGGACTGGATATCAGTCGGGTCATGAGGCCTTATGATATTTTCACTTTGAATGGACAAGAAATCAACCGAGATTTTGAGATGATCACTAAAGGTAGAAAATCTCAACCCATTTCAGAAACTAATAAAATATTAGGCAAATATCCAGTATTCCTAGAAGAAGGCGCTGTAATGGAATGTTGTATAATCAACACAGATGGTGGACCAGTTTATATCGGCAAAAATGCACTTGTGATGGAAGGATGTCTCATCAGAGGCGGTCTGGCTGTGTGTGAAGGTGCAGTCATCAAAATGGGTGCAAAAATCTATGGACCTACCACAGCAGGACCACATTGCAGACTTGGTGGCGAAGTCAATAACTCTGTATTATTTGCCAATTCCAACAAGGGTCATGATGGCTATCTAGGAAATAGTGTCATAGGAGAATGGTGTAATCTAGGCGCTGATACAAATAATTCCAACCTAAAAAACAACTATCTACCTATAAAAGCATGGTCTTATGTCACAGAAGGATTTGAAGATACTGGATTACAATTTTGTGGTCTCATCATGGGCGATCATTCCAAAGCTGGTATCAATACCATGTTTAATACAGGTACAGTCGTAGGTGTAGCAAGCAATATTTTTGGCGATGGATTCCCACGTACCTATATACCATCATTTTCATGGGGTGGAGCGTCAGGATTTACCACACACCAACTCAAAAAAGCCATAGAAACAGCTGAAATTGTCATGAAACGACGCAATCAAGACATGTCTGATGAAGACAAAAAAATCTTAGAATATATCTTCCTGAATACCGCAACAAATCGGGTGTAGCATCCATATTTTCCCTACATATAGTCTTAAATTTATTTACAAATTCGTTTGATATATGTTTTTCCCAATAGGTGACACACAGGTGCAAGGCGGCAACAAACCCATCGTTAGTTACACATTTATTGTGATCAATGTACTTGTGTTTTTGCTGCAACTATCTACACCTGGTAATCTTGTTTGTCAGTTTTCGGCTATTCCATTCAATATCATACACGGTACACAATACTATACGCTTATATCGAGCTTATTTCTACACGGCAGTTGGATGCATTTGCTGGGAAATATGTTATTTTTATGGGTATTTGCAGACAATATAGAAGCCAAAATCGGTAGCTTCAAGTTTCTATTATTCTACATTTTGGGTGGACTGGTAGCTAGTTTTGCACACATTTATTTCAGCACCACGCCGCAAGAGTTGCAAAATATCACTTGTCTACCTTGTAGCGTGGATAATCCATGTAATGTAGATATGGTAGTATCTTCAGCGGTCATACCTTCTTTGGGGGCAAGTGGAGCGATCTCAGCTGTGATGGGTGCGTATTTGCTAATGTTTCCAAAATCACAAATCAAAGTTCTGGTCCTAATACTCTTTAGGTCATTTTATGTACCAGCCTTGGTTTTTTTGCTAATTTGGTTTGGACAGCAAGTATTATCTGGAGTAGGATCGCTCATGCCCGCAGGAAATAGCGACGGCGTCGCTTGGTGGGCGCATATCGGTGGTTTTACCTTTGGTATTATCGCTGGCCTTTACTTGAAAAAAAATGTGAAAGACGCTATGGATTATGAAGGATGATGAGAATGATCTGAAGGTTTAAGGTGCATAGCATATCGATGAAAGATCGAATGAAATAATAATAAAAATGTAACTATTCAGGTTTAACCCCGAATGGGGTAAAATACTTATAACCACGGATGTAAATCCGGGGTAAAAATGGAAAAGTACTTGAATTTGGTGGTATTTTTGCCTGAAAGTTGCAAAAATTGTGCGTGTCTGCCTTTGGCTGGACAAAATCACTTTAGACCTGCACACACCCAAATAGTTACATAAATAATAAAAATTGGGGAAGCCAATACCAAAGTACTGACTTCCCCAATGTACAGGCAAATGTACAGGGAGCGTCCAGCTGCCTGACTATCCTATCTTAACAATAATCACTCTATCCTGATCACACGAGTAGTGTGATCCATCAAGTCTGATTTCAGTTTTAC
>JBBRJL010000286.1:0-4566 GCA_038219375.1 Chitinophagales bacterium
GTGTAATTCATAAATTTTATTTATATATTGTATTACAAAGTTATATATTTATTTATGAACTACTCAACTTAATTTGACATTAATAATATAAATTAATTTAAAACGTAAGTTTGTGAGCTTCAAAATCTAATTAGCATCAAAAATAGAGCGGAAAAGCTGAACACCGTATTAAGAAGTAGGCAAATATAAATCGTTATTTTATGAACAGAAAATTGTTTTTTAGTTTAGTATTAACTGCAATTATGGCAGTATCTTGCAATCAAGCCAAGGAGGAGGCAAATAAAGTAATTTCTCAGACTAATGAAAGCGTGCAGCAAATCATCAATGATTTGGGCTTGACGTATGTAGAAGAAGGCGCACAAACAATAATTACCTATGAAGAAGTTAACGCTGCCCAACAAGCTTGGTGTGATGCATTAGTCCAAATTGGGAAATTGAAAGAAGAAGGTGGTGACTACAAGGCCTTTGCAGAACAAGTACTAAGTAGTGCTTACAACTATGACAATGGTAAAGTATTTTTCAAACCAACCTTAGCATTTGGTGAGCAAACATTCAGGAATGATAAAAAAGGTGCATTATCATATTTTGTAGGTGGCGAT
Organism: Chitinophagales bacterium; assembly: GCA_038219375.1. Classification (GTDB taxonomy): domain Bacteria; phylum Bacteroidota; class Bacteroidia; order Chitinophagales; family Saprospiraceae; genus OLB9. The sequence continues at coordinate 600 of JBBRJL010000286.1, forward strand.
CCTGACTATCCTAATGATAAGGGATTTGCGCTCAAGCCTTGGGTAAAAGCTAGGTATGATAATACAGGCGAAGCTAACCAAGGTATACAAATATATGGTTCTGTAGCCATTACCATGGGAAATGTATGGGTCACAGACAAAGATGGAAATGAAGTTATGGTGGATAAGACTTGGGTCTTTAAAAAAGATAAAGACGGCAAACTTAAAATTATAGTTCATAAATCAGCCCTTCCATTTACACCCGCAACAAATTAATTCAAATGTGGGTTGTGTCTGAATGGCACAACCCATCATTATTTTAATCTCTATGCAAACAAAAGTCTTTATTTCTATTTTTTTAGCGATCACCGTTTATTTTTGTCAAGCACAAAATAGTCGAATAAACGATCAAAATACTATTGGCTGGTACAATTATTTTGGCACTTCCAGGCTCAATTCGAAATTTAGCATTCACTCAGAATATCAATGGCGACGAAATGAATTTGTATCTGAATGGCAGCAAAGCCTTCTGAGGATGGGCATAAATTATCAAATACACCCAAAATTACAATTAAGATTTGGTTATGCATGGATTGAAACATTTTCTTATGGAGATATCCCAATAAATGGCATGGGAAAAGACTTTTCGGAGCACCGTATATATCAAATGCTTACTTTGACAGACAAAATATCTGTATTTGAACTTTCTCATCGATTTATGCTCGAGCAAAGATGGGTAGGCAGATACACATCCGTTGATCTGTTGAGAGAAGATGAATTTCCATTTTTGAATAGATTTCGGTATATGATAAGGGTGCAACTGCCTTTGAAAGGTAGAGAAATAAAAGATAATACACCTTATTTAGCCATTTATGATGAAATGTTTGTCGGCTTTGGAAAAAACGTATCCGAAAATGTTTTTGACCAAAACAGACTTGGTATTTTGATAGGTTGTAGATTTAACGCCTAACTCAGGGTAGAAGCAGGTTATTTAAACCAAATAATACAATTAGGTCGTGAAATCAATAATCAAAATGTTTTTCAATACAATAATGGCTTAATTATCAATGCTAACTTTAATTTTGGACTAAAGCAAAAGCCATAAATTATTCACTCGAAATACCAAATGGATTTTCAATTTTTTGTTCCTTTTCGATTTTTTACTTCAAAAATTGAGTGACCAATCTACACGCAGTATAAGTACACAAAATGGATGATCTTTGTCATCGTTTTATGCCCACGAAGTCACTTTATAAAGGTTGTTCTTAGTCCTATATTTTTATTAAATATAAATCATGACCACGATTAGTATTACTCAACGTATTAAAAAAGCTTTAGGGAAGATCGAAACTTCCATGATAAATGAGGTTGATAAAAGATCCGTTATGCTTAGCGACGTGCATCCATCACAACTTATGGCTGCAAAAAACCTTCTTCATTACCTGACCTTGCGGAAAGAAGACATCAGAGATTTGCAAAACGGTTTACATAGTCTGGGCCTATCATCTTTAGCTAGTGCTGAGAGTCATATCAGAAGTCAGTTACAAGCTATAAATCAAAGATTAGGTAAGCGCTATAAACCTGAGGATATAGAAACTTGTTCTTTTGAGTGGTGTCAGACCAATCTTACTCATAAAAGCAAGAAGTTATTTGGTGAAAAAGTACATGAGTTTGTACCTTCTATCATGGTCACATTTGATACAAGTTTTGCGACTAATTATGCACTCATAAAAAGTTTATTGTTGAATGGTATGGACGTAGCCCGTATCAATTGTGCCCATGATGATGAAGCAGTATGGGCAGGAATGATCACTAAACTGAAAAAAGCTTGTTTACTAACTGGTAAATCCTGTAAGATTTATATGGATCTAGCTGGACCAAAAATACGAACCAATATCATTCTCAAAGGTAAAGATAAAGGTCGGGTCAAAGTGAAGGAAGGGCAGTTGATTTGGCTGGCATATGATGCAGTTGGTTTCGACAAAAAAGAAACTGTCATCAGTCCAACGGAACCAGAAATTATTAAATGTCTAAAAAAGGGAGATAGGGTCTACATAGATGACGGTATGATACGCGGCGTCACTGAAAAAGTAAAAAAAGATAGGGTAGGGGTAAGGATCACCCGAATTTCTTCAGAAAAAAAAGTTATTAAAAATGAAAAAGGAATCAATTTTCCCGATTCTGAATTAAATATTTCGCCACTCACAAATTATGACATATCCTGCCTTCCATTTATATGCGAAAATGCAGACTTGGTAGGGTATTCTTTTGTTAGGTTGCCTTCTGACGTTACATTACTCAGAAATCTAATGACTGAAACGAGTGAGCGACAACCTGACATAGTCATTAAAATAGAAACTCCCGAAGCAGTAAGGCACTTGCCAAGTATACTTTTGGAAGGAATGAAACAGCCTATTTTTGGCATCATGATAGCAAGAGGAGACTTAGCAGTAGAGATAGGCTTCGAGAGAATGGGTGAAATACAAGAAGAAATACTTTGGATCTGCGATGCGGCTCATGTACCTGTAATATGGGCAACTCAAGTACTCGAGAATCTAAATAAATATGGTCTAGCTACTAGATCAGAAATCACCGATGCCGTACATGCCGCACAGGCAGAATGCATTATGATCAATAAAGGGAGCCATACGATTGAAGTCTTGGAGACACTTGGGGATATCTTTTTGCGTGCTTCAGAGCATAGGAACAAAAAACGATTTACTTTCAGATCGCTCAACATTGCTAAAAACTATTTAGAAAGTCAGTAAAGCATATTGGATTTTAATGAGTTGCTTTAGCATATCACAAAGTTATCCATCAAACAGATAATTGTAACTTTTTGTGTAATGTTTTCATTTTAATCAATTTTGATAAATTTGCTTCAAAAAAAAAGAATAGGCGAAACATAAATGAATCACCTATTCTTAAACTATCTAACTTACAAAACAATTTATGAATTATTGTAATTTAGCTTTAGCTCCGGCAGCTACTTCGTTCATAGCATCCCTTGCTTCCGCTTTGCCATTTTGTGCCGTATGACGAATATCGTCTTTGACAGCGTCAAGTTTTGAAGACATTGTATCCATTAAGCCATTAAATCTAGACATAAGACTATCTGTCAAATCATTGCCTTGTCTTGTTATTTTTTTTCGAGTAGACGTTCCTCTGTCTGGTGCAAAAAGAATACCTAGCGTAGTACCTACAGCGACTCCAGTCAGTAAGCCAATTAATACTTTACCTGTGCTCATAATATTTCATTTTTAAGATGTAATGGTTGCAAAATTACAACAGTACAAAATTACAAGGTTTCGGGTTATGATGTGTTACAAAATTTTGTGTAACATTTATATTATTCTTACATTCAAACAAAAGAGGACAGGATTTTCCGAATTCCTGTCCTCAGAATTGAAATTTTGAGAATTTATTTTAAACTATTTAATTAAAATAAGTTTTTTATGGAAAATGGTTTTTCCAGATGTCAATCTTACCATGTAAATACCTGCTGCTAGATTACCACCTTCTAACGTCAGTTTGTGCCATTGTTCCGATATAGTACGACCAAAATTCATTTGATTCACCTTCTCACCCGTGGCGTTATAGATATCTATTTTTATCTCTTGACCAGATAAAGAATGTTTAAATTCGATACTTACATCATTATAAAATGGATTTGGGTATATGTTTAACTTGATCTGATCGTTTGTTACATTACTATCTTCAGTACTTGTAAGGTCAGAAAAAACAACATTAACAGTACACGAATCCACACAAATATTATTATTCGTTACAGTAACGCTTCTTTCTCCTGACTCTGAAAGTGAAATACATCTTGTTTTCTCAAAAGTATTCCATTTGTAAGATAGCATGCCTTCAGGAGCGCAAAGTATAATAGTTTCACCTTTTGTCGGGTTTAGATTACCTTCTATCTGGCACTGTGGTAAATCAAAAACACTGACTGCAATGGCATTAGAAATGGTATTGCCACATG
>JBBRJL010000287.1:0-4557 GCA_038219375.1 Chitinophagales bacterium
CCCGGGGTTTGGTGATCTGTTCAAATAAGATTATAGCCTTATATAAGTTTGGCAATCAATGCCAGACTTCATTGTTTATTTATAATATTCTATAAAAAGAAAAGTGTTGAGCAATAAAATTTTCATATTTATCATATTTATTTCATTATCTTCATATACGTTATTTGGCCAAAATAAAATATTTGAGTATAATTTTGATGACTGTAGTTTCGAAGATGCGGCTATCAGTTTTCCAGGTATAACTCCTGTGGGAAATCCAGCTTGTGTCTGTGGTATTAATGAGCAGAGTTTTGATTTGAATGGGACGAGTGACCTACTCGTTGTTTCTCAACAAGCAAATATACATTTTGAAAAGGACTTTACCTTAGATATGTATTTTTGGATGGATCGAACTGACGGGGAAATAAATTTATTTAGTCACCGAAATGGCTGCACGAGCTTAGACTCCCTGATGGCATTAAGTTATTTTTCAGGAGGTAATGACATACTTTTTGAGATCGCTAGTAGTGTTAATAATTATCATTCAGCGCGGGCAAAATTAGATCTTTCTACTTGTTGGCATAGATTTGTAGTCGTAAAATTTGGACTTGAGTATTTTGTATATCTTGATAATGTCTTGATAGGTCAAATACTATCAAAAGAAAGTATTATTTTCAGTAGACAAACTAGTCTAATAATCGGTACAAATCCTTGTATATCAGCGGTAAGTAAGAATTTTGATGGGAGGTTTGACGAAATTATAATGTACGACAGAGCACTTTCTGAGTTAGAGCTTCGTGCTAATTTTAAATTTCCTGACAGAATAATTACAGATAATACTACTATATTTAAAGGTGAATCTATCACTTTGGATCTTGGCAGTACATGTGCATCTAGTATTTTGTGGACGCCGAGCACTAGCTTGGATGATGATCAAAGCATGTCACCAGTGGCCACGCCAGAAGTTTCTACTACCTACCAAGTAGTACTCAATAATGGTACCTGTATCAGTACAGACAGCGTAAGGATATTTGTAGCGGACAAGGATAAATTGGATTGTAATAACTTGTTACTTCCTAGCGCATTTACGCCCAATAATGATGGCCTGAATGATGGATTTGGTATAAGTAATTTATTTATTATTGAGTCTATAAACTATTTTGAAATCTATGATCGTTGGGGAGCCAAAGTGTGGGAAACTCGCGAAGCCACAGAAAGGTGGGACGGAAGTTTTAATGGTAATCCATTGAATAGTGGTATGTACATCTATAAAATCAAATACACTTGTGGGGGAGAAGAAAGATTAGTCTTGGATAATTTTACTTTGTTGAGGTAAGTCTTTGTTTTGCTCTAAACTGTAATTTTTATTATTCTTTAAAACTAAATATTTTCTTAAAGGGAAGTATGCCTTTTTGAATTAACCTTTGTACACTTGTGGTAATGGTGCAGATTAAATGTGATAATTACTCTTACTATTTCGTTTTGAATAGAGAAGGATAGCTTGAAAATATAAAGTGTTATATAAAAAAAAAATATGATAGAACTTACTAATAATTAAGCGAATAAACAGTAATAATTGATCTATTTGTCGTTTGGGATATAAATATTCATTTTATATTAAATTTTATGTTGGTAATAATTCTAAGTTAATAATTTATTTGCTCTATATTTGTTGATTATTTAACGTTTACCTAAATTCTCATTTATGAAGCATTTTTTTACAATTATTCTTACTTATTTTTTAGTCCAAAATATATCGGCTCAGGTACTTTATCAACAAGATTTTTCAAATGGTTTTGGTGATATGATTTTGCTTGATGTAGATAAAAAAGTTGCAGCTACCAATGTTGCGGCTTACAAAGATGCATGGACTATTTCTGGAAATCTTAGTGAAGGCAATCCAGCAGCGATAAGCAATTCATGGTATACTCCTGCTGCAAGAGCAGATGATTGGATGATGACACCTGTGATCACAGGTATTGAAGCTAAAACTTATTTGATTTGGTCAGCTAGAGCTATTGACCGTAATTTTCCTGATGGATATCAAGTTAGAGTATCCGAAACAGGAGGAACAGCTACGGCTGATTTCAAAGATATTATTTTTCAAATTAATGGTGAAAGTCCAGATTTAACGAGAAGGTTAGTAGACCTATCTGCCTATGCGGGAAAAGATATTAGAATTGCATTTAGAAATAATTCAAATGATATGTTTTTATTATTAGTTGATGATATTTCAGTGGCAATTTTGAAAGATGTAGATGGATCAACACAAGCTGCCTCAAAATCAAAATATATTCCCGTTGGTCAAGATGGAGGAGCTGAGTTTGCTTTGGTAAATGAAGGTGTAGATACAATTACACGTTTTACGTATGAATGGTCAAATGGTGTTGATACATATCAAGATTCTGTATCTGGTATAGATATTAAGACTTTTGAATCATATGTTGGTGAATTTTCTTTCCCGGTAACTTTAGCTTCTACTTACGATATTACTGTAAAGGTATTAACAATTAATGGTGGAATTGATGGCAACGATTTAAATAATATTTCAAGTACATCACTTAGTGGCGTATCAAAGTCAATTAAGAAAAAGATGGTAGCTGAAGAAGCTACTGGTACTTGGTGTACTTGGTGTCCAAGAGGTGCGGTATTTATGGCTCAAATGGCCAAAGATTATCCTAATGAATTTATAGGTATTGCTGTGCATAATAATGATCCAATGGCATTGGCTGTTTATGATACAGGCCTAACAGATTTACCAGGATTCGGAGGTTTTCCTTCTGTAGTTATCAATAGGGAAGATATAATTGATCCATCTCAAATGCCATCTTATTTTACAGATGTAACAAGAAATGAGTTTTCCCCAGTAGAAATGAATGTTGAGCAAAGTAAAGTTGGTAGAGCAATGACAATATCTGGCGATATTACTTTCTACACAGATTTAGATGCTGCTGATTATAGTGTAGTTGTAGCTGTTTTGGAAGATGAAGTAAAAGGTACAGCATCTGGATACGCACAAGTAAATGCTTATGCGGGAGGTGCAAATGGACCAATGGGTGGATATGAAAATTTGCCAAGTCCTGTACCTGCTAGTCAAATGGTATATCAAGAGGTGGCACGTGCATTACCTTTCGGATTTACAGGTAGATCTACAGTAATTCCTGCAGAAGTAAAAGATGGAGATTCTTTTATCTTTTCTGTAAATTATACATTACCGTCTTCTTTTATAGTTGGAAATATCAGATCAGTATTATTCCTAAGAGATAATGCAACCGGACAAATATTGACTGGTGCAAAATCAGAATCATTTGCTGTAGGAATTGAAGAAATTTCAGAGATTGCTAATCTTAGTATTTCACCTAATCCCTCAAGCACAGAATCTTTTGTGAATCTTGAACTTAAGTCATCTTCAGAAGTTTCAATGACTATTTTCAATAATATTGGCCAACAAGTAGTGTCGAGAAATTATGGTAAATTGGATGGAAGACAGATCTTACCTATCATAGTAGATGGTTATGAGACTGGCATTTATTTTGTAAAACTTACTGTAAACGGTAAAGTTACAACACAAAAATTGATTGTAGAGTAATATATCTATTTGTAGCTTCATCTAGTTTTAGATAGGCTCATTAGGTTTTATCTTAGAATTATAAGCCTGTATTTTCTGTAAAATGAAAATACAGGCTTTTTTTATAAAAAACATTTTGCAATATAAACACTGTTTAGTATCTTTGCATCGTTATTTTTATTATAGTATAAAATATAAATTTTGGGATTAGCAGAAAGAAAAGAAAGGGACAAGGCAGAACTTAAGGACTTGATCCTTCAGGCAGCTAAAAGACTCATGCTCAAAGATGGGCAAGAAGGACTCTCTATTCGTAAAATTGCTAATGATATTGAATATAGCCCCGCTACCATTTATTTGTACTTTAAGGATAAAGATGAAATCCTACATGAATTAATGGAAATGGGTTTTCTAAAAATGAATAAGTACATGAGTGCGGCCTTCACAGAGCAAGATGCTGTACGTCGTATTTATTTGATAGGTGAGGGGTATGTGAAATTTGGACTTGAGAATAAGGATTGGTATTACTTAATGTTCAATTCTGACAAACCTATGAAGCATATAGAAAAATGTAGAGAAGAGTGGGATGAAGGAATGTTGATGTTTGATTTCCTTGCAAATACATGTAAGGAAGCTATTCAAAATTTATCATTAAAATTCAAGGATGAGCGGATATTAGCACTTCATTTATGGAGTTGTGTACATGGTTTGGTCACACTTGCACAATCTGATCGGATCGAAATAGTAGAGGCAGGTCAGAAGGAGAGTTTGATTACTAGGACTTTAGACTCTATGTTGATTAGCATCTTTGACAGATAATTTTTTTGCCGTATTGATAAACAGTGTTCATAAATATAACATACGAAACCAATAAATTTTAAACCATGAAGCTAAAAATAATCATCTTCATTTTATGGTCAAGTCTACCTCTAAGCGGACAATCTTTTGAACCTATTGTAAAACGTGCTTGGGATCATAATAAAATCTTGAAAGCCAAGGGATTTCAGCTATCA
>JBBRJL010000288.1:0-4555 GCA_038219375.1 Chitinophagales bacterium
AAATGTGAAAATACTAGCATCTTGTGATCCCCTGTATTTTCGGTAATTTCTCTTATTAGTTCTTGGATTTTGACTCCTTTGAATGGTTTCCGTTCTTTGTCTTTGACAAGTCTAGGGTCGTCACATATTTGACGTAAACGCAATAGACCTTCGAGGATATACATGCCCGATTTTGCCATACCATCTTCTTCTATCTTTTGTGATAGCGCATTCCGGTAATAATCCTTATATTCATCGTACATTGACTTTTGAGCCTTGTCCATTTGACACCAAAGGATGGTTTCGGTTTTGTCGGGAAGATCTGCAGCTACTTCAGATTTGGTACGACGTAGCATAAATGGTTTTATCATGGTGCGTAAGGTATGACTAGCATCCTTATCGTTGTTTTTGTCTATTGGATTTGCAAATTCGTTTCTGAAGAAGTCTCTACTTCCGAGTAATCCTGGATTCAAAAAATTAAATTGAGCATATAGGTCAAATGTATTATTTTGCAGAGGGGTACCACTTAGTATGAGTTTGTTCCTTGATTTGAGCAGTTGCATGGCTTTTGTCGTATTGGCATCTGGGTTTTTGATCGCTTGACTTTCATCGAGAATGATGTATTCCCATTCAAAAGACATGAGTGATTCAATATCATTTCTTGCAGTACCATAAGATGTGATGATAATATCAAAATTTTCATAATGGCCGTCATCAAATGTTCTGCCCAAACCATAGAAAATATGATACTTCAGCTTTGGAGCAAATTTTTTCAATTCGTTTTCCCAGTTAAATATCAATGATGTGGGACAAATGATAAGACTCGTCGGGTTTTTATATTTGTTTTTTAGATATTGTAAAAAAGTGATCGTTTGTAGTGTTTTGCCTAGACCCATATCATCTGCGAGACATCCTCCCCAAGATATTTCGTCGAGCACCTGCATCCATTGGTATCCAGACTCTTGATATGGACGTAAAGTGGCGTTTATTTCCTTTGGGATCTTTGTTGTTTTTATATTTTCGATATTGAGAAGCTTACTTTTCTTCTCTTCGATTTCTGCCCTTACTGTTTCATCATCTATCTGTGAAAACAGCAAATCAATGAGTCCAAAATGTTTTTTGGATACTTGTATGCCATCTTTATCTTCCTTGGCTATTTTGAATAGGAACGTATATTTTTTTATCCATTCCTCAGGTATTGTTCCAAAGGATCCATCACCCAATACTACAAAACTCTGATTGTTCAGAATGGCTTTTTTGATATCTTTGAATGGTAAGATTTCGTCTCCCCATTGCGCCGTGATATTAACATCAAACCAATCAATACCACTTGAGATACTCATATTCCACGATGGTGTGGCGGTATTATATTTGAATCGTTTTAGTTCTTTGACGCCCACTAGCTTTATACCTTGTTCCATCAACTGTTTAGAAATGTTGACAAACCAATTGTTTTTCATGACTTCTTCAAAAGGTAACTGATAATAAGGCGTATAGACTTGGTTTTTAAACGACGTATGAAGGGATTTGATATATTCTGAAAACTCTTCCTCTAATTCTTTATTTCTGTTTATTAAGTAATTTATGCCGTCTTCTTCGACAAATAATTCACTTTTGGATTCCTTATCCAATATGAAATCACCATAATAAAACTTAGGTTCTAAAAACAAAAAGCTATTCTGAAACTCCCTGAAATGAAGTGCGGGAATCATTTCCACATCTTTGATCTTCATTTCTAGTTCGTCGGGTAGTACTATGTCATACGTTTGTTTCAGCGGGAGTAGGATTTCCTTCATGACCTGAAGTTTCTGCTTGATCGGGAAGTAAAGCTTTCCCTTTGGCATGGACTCAAGCATTGGAATCAGTTCTTCATTTTCGTGGATATAAAGACTATTATCTATTTTAATAAGGCGACCTTGATAAATATCAATTTCTGAACCTTGTTCTATTTTTTCACCATCTTTTGTTTCAAATACTAGATTTAGCATGACAAATCTATCGTTCTGTTGGGTGACTATAGAAGGTATGAGTCTTTGTGGCGATAATGTAATATTAATCACATTGGACTGATGATAAGTTTGTCCTTCCGGCAGATATTTTACATCGCTCCATTCTGTCAATAAATCCCAATTTTGAAATAGCTTTGCATAAAAATATTTTAAATAAGACAGTTTAGTTTTTTCGTGATAATATTTTTGAAAATTATTAAAATTTAAGGTGTAATATGAGTCAAAACTAATTTCATCTTTGAATCTGATAAAGCTAAAATCCATCAATACATTAAATTGTTCTTGAGGAAGTACTGAAAAATGAACTAAATTGTCTTCATTTGATAATAATAGTTTTGTTGTTTTGAATCCACCTTTTTTGTTTTTGTCTTTTTTGAAGGCTTCGATTTTTATTGGATTATTTTCTGATTTTTGGTGTGAGAGTAAAAATAATAAGCCGATTTCATGCGATGCTTCTTGAGTGAATACTCTTTGTTTCTTAGTAAGTTCTTTTGGTTTAACGGCTAACTGGGTTTTCAGAATAGAAATATCTGCTGTAGATACAATGTAATCAGGAGCTGATATTACTTTAAGTCTTCCACCATAATCTTGGCCAAATTTAAATTGAGCTACTTCGGGATCATCTAGTTTTAAGCCGTATTCTTTTAAAATATTTGCTTTTTCATCATCTCGATTGATAAATTCTTCGAAAGGATTTGAATAAAAATTATTTATAAAAAACCTCAAACCCATAGATGCGTGTTGACACATTAATGCACGTGTCAAGAAACCACACGAACATGTAATTTCCAAGTCGTTCGTTTTGTTGATCACAAAATCAGTCTGGATTTTGCGCGGCTTTCCATCTATTGTCAACCTTATACCTTGCTTGATTTTTTGTGAAGCCATTTTCCTCGGTACGGCAACGTTCCTGATACTCGGATACTCTTCAAATATAAATCTTGAATTAAATCTACCACCACCTTTAATTAGAAAATTCTCATCATTTTTTAATAATGGTGAATTTTGGTTTTCAAGTTTTTTTTTGGCTTGGATTTCATTCAGTATTTTTTCGGTTTGTTTTCCTTGTTCAAATTGATTTTCAATAGATTGGAGAACAGTCGAAATATGGACGCAAGTAGATTTTGATTGAAAATTCTGACAGGTACAGTTTATTGAATATTCCGTTTTGCCAGCCTTCAGTATGATGATTTCGTTTTCCTGATCTTTTACTGTAAAGGTGAAGTAATCGTTTATTTGACGTCTGAGTTCAATTATTCCACCATTTTTATCTAGAATTCTGATGATATCAGAATCTGATGCCATATGATGTTTTTCTTGCAACGATTTAAGTAGCTCGTTGTCTAATAATTTATAAATTGAATTTGTTACAGGCATTTGTACTGAAAGGATAAAACCGTAAAACTAAGTCCAAATTTTTAGAAATAAGATAAAAATTGCTTTAAAATACTAAAGAAAATTTGTTAATAGAATTCAATACCCTTTAAGCTCAGCATGTATTTATAAAATAAAGCTAACGTTCAACTGCACATATTTGATCAAAATAAGGTCATTCTATACTAGGAAAGAAAGCAATCAATTAAGGGTGTAATCAACGGAAATAGATGTGTTTAATAATTTCGAAATTGGACAATTGGTTTCTGCATCATTAACTAAAGCTTTGAATTTTTCTTCATCTATGCCTTCTACGATTGCCTTGAGAATTAAATGAGATTTAGTAATTTCGCCGTCTTCCAAAGTGATTTGGCAAACTGTCTCCAACTCTGTAGGGACAAAACCAGCACCCGATAAATTAAAACTAAGTTTCATCGTAAAACATCCTGCGTGAGCTGCTGCAATGAGTTCTTCTGGATTAGTACCCACACCGTCCGCAAATCGTGTGTTGAACGAATATTGTGTTTGGTTGAGCACTGTACTCTGAGTAGTAAGATGTCCTTTACCTTCTTTACCTGTTCCTTGCCATACGGCGGTTGCTTTTCTGATCATTTTGATTATTATTGAATTAAATGAATTAAAATAAGGATAATAAGTATAATTCTTAAAAACTATAAATGTTTACCTTTATTGAATATTTAGAGCTAAAAATATTTATAAATGAGTTTTATTTGTTTAATTCCAAATTTAATCGGGTTTTCTAATATTAATAACTGAAGTTTCGGTGATAATTTTATGGCACATTTATTTTTCAATTTGACTTTAATTTCTAAATTAAATCTTTTCTACATTTGTTAATCTTCTTTTTCTTTTGTCTTGATATATGACTAAGTGCTCTGTCAAGATAGTTAGTTAAATTATAATGACAGTTATTTTTTCAAAACTCAAGGCAAAAAGCATAGGCATAGCAGTAGCTACGGCGAGCATTTTAAACGAAGAGATTTGGAAAAAGAACCACATTTCATTAAGTTATTTATCCTGAGATAGCACTTAGTGGTTGCGAAGAATGAGCAAATCGAGTGAACGATTTCACTCGATAACGCAGGAACCGAAACAAACTTGCTAAGGGGAAACATTCGCCGCGGCGGACAAGGCTGTTTCATTTTCTTAACGTCAAAATTCCAAAAATAGCT
>JBBRJL010000289.1:0-4516 GCA_038219375.1 Chitinophagales bacterium
AATGAACAGGAGGTAAAGGCAGAAAATCAAATTTTATGAGCAAATACCATGTTGGCGAAACCCGCCAACCGGATTCCTATGGCCATAAGTGAACCAAATCCTATCACAATAGAAAAATAAAATATACGCTGAATTCTTGTGGAAACATGACTCTTTTGCTTATTGTCTGTTTTTTTTAGTATTTTTGAAAGGTAAAAAAGCCTACAATCCTATGAAAAAATTGTCTGTTTTATTTCTGTTTTGCTCTTTTTTTGTTTTAGCAAAGGCAGACGATTTTGATTATGGTTTGAAGTTCAATTCAAGTGAATATCTCATAACAGAAAGAACCTCACTGGTTCTGTTCCCGTTAGAAAAAAAAACATTTTCAGGGAAATTCACACTATCCTTTTTATTTAAAATGTACGACCTACAATATGGGTATATCCTCCGTGTTGTTGACGGATCTACTGAATACAGCATTAATTTTATTCCATTCAGGGACAATAAAAACTGTTATATTGATTTGCATATCAACTACGATAAGATTGGCCAGCTTGCCCTGCCAATATCCTTGCTTAAAAGCGAACAACAAAGCACTTTTGAAATTTCCTTTAATCTTACTGAAAAAGAAGTTCTTTTGTCTGTTTTTGATCAGTCCGTAACATTTCATGTTGAAGAGTTGCCAATAAAAATGACACCCAGTTTTATTTTTGGACTTTATGGTGTAAACCTTGATGTGACACCCATGACGATTAAAGATGTTAAAATTTTTAACGCACAACAGAATCTTGTTAATTTTTGGCCGTTAAATGAGAAATCAGGAGATGAGTCGCTCGATATCATTGAAAATGAGAAAGCTGAGATAAAAAACCCTATCTGGATTGCAAAGTCCCACTTCTATTGGAAAAATCTTAAAAACTACATGGTTGGGATTGATGACGACATTTCATTTGATCAATTAAGAAACCAGGTTTTAGTCGTTGGGAAAGACTCGCTTATTAAATATAGTTTGACTGATGGTTCATCTACTGTTGTCAGGTATAAAAACAGCAACCCTATTATTAACGAGGGATTTAATGTAATATACAACAACCATCAGGGGAGATTAGAAAGTTATATCCTTCAAGTTCCGGAGAACAAAGGTAAAATCCCAATGTATTCAACATATAATGAGGAATTGAATACATGGAGCGCTGCCGATTCTGCCACAAATTTATTAAAATTGTGGCATCATGAGGCCTTCTTTATAAATAATGGCACAAATTTATGCCTGTTCGGGGGATATGGCGGGTTTCGGTATCATAACAACTTTCTTGTTTACAATCAAAAAAAACAAGATTGGGATACGCTTTCTTTAAGGGGCGACTCTATTTGTTCCCGTTTTTTTTCTTCGGTCGAAGCAGCGGACAATGATTCTATAGCTTATCTTTTTGGCGGGTTTGGCAACCTATCAGGGCAGCAGGAATGTGGTGGCCATAACTTGTACGATCTTTATAAGATAAACACTAGGACACGGGTCTGTGAAAAGCTGTTTGAATTACAACCCCACACTATTCCTTTTGTGCCTTTCAGAAATTTATTGGTCGACAAATCGGAGCATTGTATTTATAGTATGATGTTCCCGCATCATCAACCAAATACGTTTATTGCACTGATTAAAATTGATTTAGAAAGACATAGCTATGAGATTATGAGCGACAGTATTCCTGTCAAATCTGAAAAAATCCGTACACATGCTAAATTATACCAGACCTTTGATAAAAAATATTTTGTTACTGTGGTAAAGGAACTGGACGCATTAAAAGGTTTTGCGCGTATTGGTATTTATTCTTTAAATACACCTCCTTTTAAAAGTAACGATAGTCTTTGGGGACAGAAAATAAAAAGCCGAAATAAATTGGCTGGGAGGATAATTCTCATTTCGTCTGGATTGCTCGGCCTGATGGTTTTGATTGCTTTTATTCTCTTTAAAAGAAAACCCAAACCCAAAACTCCTGAAGAATCGGATCCGTTGGTTGCAAAAAAAGATAAAAATGAGATAATGACCAGGCATAAACAACGTGCCAATGCTATATATCTTTTTGGGGATTTTTTAGTTACCGACAGAAGTGGAAGAAACATCTGCCACCTATTTCCTCCAAAAATTAAGCAGGCACTTATTATACTGATCATTGAGTCAGCTCTCGGGAAAGAAGGTATATCTTCGACCAATTTCAGTAAAAATCTCTGGCCGGACAAAGACGAAGATCAATTGAAAAATATACGTGGCGTCACACTTAATCACTTAAGGAATAGTTTGGAAGATATTGATGGGATTCAAGTTGTTTATAGTGAACATAAGATGTGGTATCTGGATTATGACAGCAATTTTTATTGTGACTATTTTGAATTCATCAATTTGAGTAATTCCAATAAATTATCAAAAGCTGAAAAATTAAATTATTTAATGCCTATTTTTAAAAGCGGTGTATTCATATCCGATTTACATGAACCCTATATTGATTTTCACAAAAGTAACGTCGAAAATTACATCATTGATCTAACATTAGAAATAGGTGAAGTACTTTATATCAATCAAAAATATGCACAAACGAATGAACTAATGAATGTTGCAAGTTCATTTTCGTTATTGAATGAATCTATTCTTTTCTTAAAAGTTAAAGCATTGATGAAATTGGGAAAAGTTAAGCAGGCAAAAAATCACTTTCATCTTTTTTGCATGGATTACAAGCAAACACTGGATACAGATTATAACAAATCGTTCAAGGAGTTATTTTAATCTATGCTATTTCTGTGGTGCAAATTCAAAGTATGGGGGCAGCACACCCAGTCCTTTTTAATTTGTCCGGAACTGCTTCCGATAATTAAAGAGTTGGATAAAGTTTGTGCGCTCTTCTATGTTCATTTCCGAAAATCCCCTGTTGTTTCCCCATCCGTTGGTAAATACTACCGGAGTATTATAAGCATATACTCCAAAAACCGTATATCATATATCTGAAATTCTTCATCACTCCACAATTGCACGACCAGATTATATTACAATAATTTAGGAAAATACCATACGACCAAAATGAAGGTCCGTTATGTGAATCCTGACAACAACTATCAGCAAAAAGTGCATAAGGAGGTACATACATCAATTGTTGTTGCTGTATGCACCGATTGCATCTTCGCCTGCAATGGCATCGGAAACGAAGAAGGCTTTAACTAGCGCCACCGAATGCAAAGTCGCTGCAATTTATTTGATAAGCCTCATCTGTGTTCTGGCTAGGTAACCAAGATGATGTTCACTGCCAATATTCCCCATCTTAATATAAAAAGTTTCGTCCAACACAAAACCATCAGCCTGATTTCCAAACTCTTCAAAAAGGGCATTGGCATAATTCAAATAAAATTCGTATTTTTTTTTACTCGCGAAATTTCTGGGGTAAGACCCACCCAGAATTTCAGGGCCGTTACAAAGATATTCATCATGAATTAATATATCATTTGCATTGTAACCCGATAATCCTTACTTGATAATACTCCATCTGTAAAATACATTAATAGCCTAAAACCTTTATCTCTGGCATAAGAAATACGGTGATGAAGCTCATTGAGGCTTAATTCTATCCCCCTTATACGGTGTATCCAGGTTTTATCTAATTTTCCTGTTTCGGAATTATAACAATATCTACCTACTTTATCGTACCACCCATGCATACAAAGGGCTACTTTACGACGATCGGCTGGTGCAATCAATGTCTCCAAAGTATCAATATCGTTGTACCAACCTTTCCTCACATCGATCATATAGTCATAACTAATCATGGAAATATCCATTATCCAGTCAGGGCCTCCAGGCACATCTTTAAGAATGGTCTGATAATACATGTTCATCCCCTCATCCAAATCTGATACACCTTCTATTTCAATGATTGTTCGTTTTTCAATAGAATCCTCAAATCCTACTTCTTTGGGATAAGTCCACTTTATGATTCCTTTATCATAGAGAGAAGAGAAATAAGGATCGGTCACCACTGCCGTTCCCAAACATCTTTACTACAGATGACCAACAAAAGTGTAATTAATCGCATTTTTTTGATGTTACACAACATGACTTTTGATGATATTATACATATTCAAAAAAAAGATCAAATGTTATCAAAAAAATTCACTCAAATCGTAGCCATATAGTGTAGTTCTATTCTACATGAAATGAACTACTTATTATCGACCACCTGTTTATTGGCTACAGCCGTTTTATTTAGAAGTGATTTTTAAGTTATCGAATATTCCATAGTGCCATCCAGTGCCCATTCCACAATAACCAGTGGGGTATTCTTTATCTATAACTCTAAAGAGCTCATTTCCGTCAATAGCCCCACTAATGATGTTGTTATTGAACGCTAGCTTCAGATTATGCCATTTATTCTCCGGAAACGGGATATGCCCGGTGGCCAATTTCCTTTGCTCGTAAACCTTAAAAGAACCATTTGAAAATAATACCAGTACCATTTCATCAAGATCATCAGAATTGCTTAGTACCTTGCTTAAG
>JBBRJL010000290.1:0-4513 GCA_038219375.1 Chitinophagales bacterium
ATAATGAATCCAAAGTCCAGCTATCCAAACGTATATCAAAAATACTGACTTCTTTATATTCTGTACCAAAATAATTGCCACCAGCTAGTAATATTTTATTAGTCAGTGCTACCATACCATAATTATCTCTTGGTAAAGAAACTTCTCTATTTATGGGGATTTTAAAATAGGCCCATTTGTTATTTTTCGTGTCATACACATCCATGTTATCATAAGATGTCATATACAATTTATTTTCGATATGTACCATTAAGCCACCGATCACATTGGGTTTGGTTATGGTCTGAATCGAATTTCCATCTTCGTCCAAAATCTCAAGCGTTTTAGAATCTACCAACGTATTACCGCCGCCACTTATATAAATTTTACCATCAATAGGAATACATAATGGCCTACTTTTTGGAGATTTAAGCTGTTTTACGGTCCAGGTATTTGTGGTTAAGTCTAGTATGTCAATTGTTTTGGTTGCTTTACTATTTATATCTCTTCCAGCTATAAAAAATAATTTTTCGTTAACCTGACAGCTACATATGTCATTTCGTTTTGATGATAATTTTTGGGTCGTCCATTGTCCAGAAACGGAGACAGCAAAAATAATATTCAAGGATAAAATTAAAAGGGAAAAACGGAGTGTCATGACTTTTATATTTTGATGGTAACTTGGGCTATTTGTCCTACGATAACAATGTGAAAATCATTAGTAAAGTAGACGAAATAAGGTCTAGATAATTGACATTTTATTTATTATCAGCATAGAAAATTATAAACTAATAAGGATACTGCAATAATACGAAATTCTTTAATGAAGTAATAGTCATACATAATTTTATTCTAAAATTAATTTGATTATTAAAATGTAAAGTATTGTGTTAAATGATAAGAGGTACAAAAGTAACATCCCTCCGACATTGATTAAGTCTGTACTAAATCATAATCCCGAAGGCATGAGAAAAGACGTTTGCTAGTTTGATTAGCTTAGCGTCCTCGCTAAGCTAGGCTTTGTAAAAGCATCTAGCTTTTATAAGCAAGTCTTACTTTTCTTATGCCAAAGCACCACCTTCAGAAGTTGCCCTATACTTGTCGATTTGCCTATGCATCACCTTAAACCATAATGGTGGTATAAATGATAAAAGCATCATGCCCGGATATCCCGTAGGCATCTGTGGACTTTCGTCAAAATGTCTGAGCAACTGATACTTTCTATTAGCCAGAAAATGATGATCGGAGTGTCGTGTCACTTCTAATAATAATATCCTCCCGAGAGAGTGATTAGAATTCCAAGAGTGAATGGGTAAGGTCCGTTCATATCTACCGTCGGCTATCATTTTGCGTCGCAAGCCATAATGTTCTATGTAATTTACGGTCTCCAAAAGCAGAAAACCAATCGTAGCACCACCCATATAAAATAACAAAACTTGCCAATCAAATAGTACCAAAATAGCGATTAAGATGATGCTTTGTATGATTTGAAATCTCAGCATTTCATTATGTAAACTCCAGAATGATTGTTTTGTGGATGCTAATCTTTTGGCTTCAAGGTGCCAAGATGATAACCAACTGTCCCTGATCGATCGTACAAAAAATCCATACACCGTCTCTCCATACCTAGCTGATGCAGGATCTTCGTCTGTAGATACATTTTTGTGGTGACCCCGATTGTGTTCAATAAAAAAGTGCATATATTGTGTGGTAGCAAGTAAGATTTTACTCATCAATTGTTCATACCATGTATTGCGATGACCCAATTCGTGCGCCGCATTGATGCCTAGAGCGCCACAAGACATACCATAAGCAGTCATCATACCTATCTTTTCCCATAAGGGAAGGGAAGCATCATTTACGCTGAATAAAAAGTACACAAGTAAAATTAATTGAATAGGCACCAAGCTGTACAAAAGCAAGTCGTACCAAAGGTCTTTTACGGCCAGTGATTCTTCGATTTCACCCATATTCTGAGTCGTGCCACTGAAAAAATACTCCAAAAAAGGTATCAACCCAAATACGTATACAATAGCAATATAGCTATAAATACCGCCCAAATAAATGGATATAAATACTAAAATAGGTGTCACGTAAACAAATACGTATTTAAGGAAATGTTTATTCATTTTGCTATAATTTAAGGATGATTCACAAGCAAAGTTATTGTTTTTACTTGTCCTATGTTATTGGAAATGTTTAAGAAATAGCTACCATTCACAAGCATGTCTGCATTAAATGAAAAGACGTTATATCCTGCTTTTACCTTATCTTCATACAAGACTCTGACCAATTTTCCTTGTGCGTCATAAAGTCTGAAAGACATCTTTTGGGTTTTGTCTGTGTCAAATTCCATAGTGATTTTACCACCTGATATAGGATTTGGATAAAGTTTGGCATTGGAAATAAGTGCGACATCATTAGTACCTACTTGACCCACTTGGATATAGCCTGTCTTTATAGCAGTATTCTCACCAAATTCATTAGTCACTTGTAAAGAAACTTCGTATAGGCCATCTTGATTGTAGATGACCACAGGATTTTTCTGGGTAGAAGAAGATGGGCTGCCACCTTCGAAGGTCCATACGCGCTCTCTAGGTCCACCTGTTGATGCATCAGCAAATGTAACAGGTTCGCCAGCCATTATAATGGTTTTGTCAGCTATGAAATCTGCTGTAGGCGCTGATCTGTTTAACACGGTGATATATTTAGTTTTAGTTTTGGTATTACTTCCTGCAATATTACTCACCGTGAGGGAAGCCACAAACGAACCTGCTGTATTGTATCTAATGATTGGGTTTTTGAGCGTACTTGTCATCGGACTTCCGGACTGGAATGTCCATTTGTGGTTTATAGTGTTTTCTGAACTCAAACTTGTATATCGTGCCGTATCATTCCTGAATATAGTATCAATATCGACCATAAACTCTGCCACAGGTGATGTGATAGGGTCTTGAATGTGTATAAAGTCTATTTTGGTAAGCGTATCACTGCCTAGGTCATTGGTCACGATCAATTTGACATCATAAGCACCATCTGTTGGGAAAACTACCTTTGGATTTTGATCGTTAGATGTCTGGGGTACACCGCCTTCAAAAGTCCACGACCAAGCAGTTGGATTTTTTTGTGTTAAATCTGTGAAAGTAATTTCAGTATTCTTTGTAACTGTAGTTTTGTCAGCTACAAATTCTGCCATTGTTTTTGTTTCAAACTCGTCTTCATTTACATATTGACCCAACCATGTACCATAACTTCCACCTTCTCCAAAACATCCTGTAACCCATGTTTCTACTCGGTTATTTATAAATCTTCTACACGATGTAGTATAGTCGCCCCATCGCTCATTATTGTCATTCAACACATTGACGGCACTCGCCCCATCTCTAAGCCTTACAGGGTCGCTCCACAAAAACTCAGCTCCTAGACCATGACATGCACGTTGCTCTTGTCCAGGTAATAGATCAACACCCGATACCAAATAATTTACCAATATTTCGGCATCGTTTTCATTTTTGCCATATGCCGAGAAAGAAGGGAAGGCATAATCCAATCCTGCATCGGTCAGTACATCGGCTTCAAAAACGACATTAGCTACGTCCATTCTTCCATACAGTAGGCCTACGTCTCCATTTGGTGTATTGACGTGTCCACCCATATGAATCGTGCCATTGTGGTAGAGTGCAGACCAAATCCGACTGTCAAATGTATTTAAGACATTAGTATTGTTTTTCTGACGCCCATCAGGCGCTAGTTGTGTAGCTAAACCTTTGGTTTGTAATGAAATAAGAGATGGATTATCATTCAATGATGCAGTGGTGTAATATAGATTGTAAGTATCTCCTCCTAGTGCTTCATTACTCACAAAGTACATCCCTGGGTCTGAAAGATAGTCCCATGCAGAAGGTGTAGGTACAAGATTAAATGATGGCGCATTATCTGCATTTTTTAGTTCGTTATAATATTTAAAGGTAAGGTCTTCTCCAGCAAATCCTGCGTTTTTATCGATTTGGTAAAGCACGGAATATTGCCAGTCTCCTGGAATATCACGCATGAGACCAGCTATGTAAAGATCGTTTTTTGATACACCTACATTGGGATAATCAAACCAACGATTATCTCCAGAAGGATTACCATCTACCTTGTAATAATGCCATTCACCATTAGGGTCTTCTGTTTTTGAGAAAGCTAAACATAAATGTGTGGATGTAGGGTCAGAGCCATTCAAACACATAAATATAAATCTATTTTGTTCTACATCATAGATAACTCTAGGATCATACATCCTTGTGCCTAAGCTCAATAAGGTAAAGAAATCGGAAAATGCTTTTTCATAAGTTATGATACCTGCAGGATTGGTAAATATGACGTTGGTATTGATAGCTGAAATGATGAACCCATTTCTTGACACAGCCATAGAATTGTCCATCGGTACACTTTGGTCACGATTATTCCCTCTGAAACTTCTATTTAAAGTAGGAGGGTTTACCGCACTTCTAGGTGTGCTTTTTATTTCATTGGTATGGTCAGGAAGAGC
>JBBRJL010000291.1:0-4488 GCA_038219375.1 Chitinophagales bacterium
AGTTGATTGTTTCATTAGCAAAGGTAACTACTGCTTCAATATTCTCTGGGTATTTTTCTAAACCTATGATGCCTTTAAGCTCCAGTTTGGCTTCATTTCTGAGTGAATCGCTATCTATAATGGATATAAACTCATTCAAAGCATCCATAGCAAGTTTGTACTTGCCCTGAAACTTAAGGGAACGAGCATAATCCAATTTTATATCCGTGAACTCTTCAGTTCTATCTTTTTTTAAGATACGGTCGTAACCACGCTCCGCTTTGGGATAGTCTCTCAATAACATGTAAAGATCAGAGATCGCTATCTGAAGATAAGGATCTTTACTTTCTTTGTATGCTTTGTCAAACCACTCAATTGCGTTCTGATAATCGTAATTTGAAGCTGAATTCTCTGCAGTTTCAATCATGGTTTCGTAACTTGTAGTTGAAACAGGCTGTGCATAAGACACAATACTGAAACAAAACATACCACATAATAATATAATAAATCTTAAGGTCATCTTTTGAAAAATTATTCAGTTCTTTATAAATTTAAATAATCATATTACAATCTTGGACAAAATATAATGGGTTTTGGTTTAGGTTTTTTATAAATCTTGCCCATATAACTAGCACATATCTCAAACCCACCTACGCTATTGGATCCAATTACGGCAGTAGAAATATCCATATCAAAAGCCATTCCTACCCTGATATCTTTGATAATTGCGCCTGCATAAAAAATAATAGCTCTAAGGTTTCTAGTACCTAATCCTGCTGTCAATTTTAGATCCTTCTCTGGGTCTAGCTGATAGGTAGCATGGGTATTTACGTTAAATGCTGTTGCAGGACCAAGGTTGTAATAGTAAAATCCAGGGATGATATTCACTCGTTTATTGATGGTCATATCATATTCACCATGAAAATTGATGCCTCTGTATTTGTTTTCTGTAGAGTCTTGCTGTTTTACAAAACTAACTATAGGTGCAAAAAGCCCTTCTAAGGCTATACCCAGCTTAAGGTCAGAATTTTTCCTTCTAGCATTAAATAAAATACCAGTGCTCCAGTCTCTAATACCTAAAGCAATTCTTTGGTTAGGATCGCCACCAGCACCACCACCAGGATTCTGATTTCCATTGTTATTAAATTCTTGAATATCTTGATCGGGGAATGCTGTTTGTGGAAAAACTCTACCATCATTATTTGTCAATCTATTGTACCCTCTATTCCCATTAGAATATTGAGCACCAAATGTCAAAATATTGGTTTGCTTTTTATCTAATGACAAGTGATAAGCTAGCCCAACTTTAATGTAGGTCATACTTTGGAGAGCACTTGGGTTTACAGTTCCTATATTGTTAAAATCATCATTCCCTCCAGAACTACCTACCAAATCAGCTTGTACACCTACTCCTATCCAATCTTGCTTTCTGATCCCTCTAATAATAGGAGCATCTGCAGAAACTGTTAATGTCCTAAATGGTCGAGCCGTTATGGCTGCTTGTTTATCAGAATATATTCCACTTATCCTATACGAACCTGAAAAAGCACCTGCATTTGCAGGATTTACATTGAGCGGTGTAAACTGATAGTAGGAAAAATGGAGATCCTGACCTATTAAAATTACATTCAAACAACTGAACAACAACACTATAAGTAAATTTTTAAACCCCATATGACCGGAAATTTTATTTGTTTAGACCACGAAAGATAAGGCATTTTTTTAATATCAAACAAAAATCACCTATTTTAACAGTATTTTTTAACAGATTAGTCTTTCAGATACCCTAAAAATGAGTTTTTTACTGCTATTTATTCAAAATAATGTATCTTAGGATTTTAACTTAGGTTATTTGGTTTTTACTTTAGCTTGACCAATGTATGATGCACACAATTCTATACCCGATTGAATACGATGTACCAAATTATCGCTAAAAGTCGACTTGTCATAAGCAATGCCTTGGATTACTCCTTTGAATGATGCACCTGCATAAAAGATCAATGTTTTTATATTTGTAACTCCCAATCCAAGGTAAACTCTTGATATTTTTTCTTTATTAAACCAATAAGAAGCGTACGAATTGACAATTAGCAATTTAGAAAACTCGAAGTTTGAATAAAAGAAACCAAGTGTCAGATTGTTATTTTTGTAAACTGGGATATCATAAGATCCATGCATATTAAAACCATATCTCCTCAAATCAGGAACGACTCCATTGATCTAAGCTACTTTATTTAATCGAAACGTAGATATACCAAATAATTTTACATTATTTGCGGTGGTAGATTTATCTAACAAACCTGCCGCCCAATTTGTATTTTTTGAGGTCAATAAATTATTACCTTTTTTTTAGTTTGCTAAGTTATCAAAAATACACCATTCAGAATCGAAATTACTAAACATTCTTAAACCTTTCGAAGATCTATTATATTGTATTCCAAATGACAAGAAACTGGTCGCCTCCGTGTTTAACCTATCATGATATGAAGTGCTAATCAAATAATTCCGATAATCTTGATTAGTATTTGAAATAGCAATACTTGAAAACCCTATATAATCTGCTCCCAACCCGACTCCAATTTTGTCTCCTTGTTTGAACTCCTTCATTAGCGTATAATCGGAAGATATTGAAAATTGTCTAACTGGCCCACCATTCGCACTCATTAACTTATCACCATAAACCGTTGATAATCTGTACAACCCTTCGAAACCTGCTATCGCTAGATTAATTACCAAAGGCGTAAACTGATAATTGGAATATTGCGAATTCAGTTTACTTTGAAAGGTCACCGGCGGCCAAATCTGTGCATCCGAAAAAGTAAGGAAAATAAATGCAGTCAATAATACTAATTATAGACGTAAAATCATAATAATCCTAATTGAAAAGTCTGATTTTCAATGTTTTATAAAACAAAGCGAACTAAGTAAAATTTCGTAAGTAAAGATAAAAAGAAATAAGTAATTTCAAATCTGAATTCCCAACCCAAAAAGATTTCAAACTCCTGACACTTATTTATGTCTAAATAATGACATAATATACTTTGCGAAATTATACCTTTGTGAAAACTTTTGATTTGATAAGGAAGCGTTTTGCATTATTGATAAGTATTTTTATTTTAATGAACGTACTAGGAAAAACTCAATCCTTCCTAGTACCTGCGGATACATTAAATAAAAAACGTTTTAATACTGCCTTAGCCTTTACTGCTACCACTTACACCGCTTTTTCTGTTGGTCTATATAATATATGGTATAGAAAATTTGATCAGGAGCCATTCCACCTTTTTAATGATTTGGGAGAGTGGGGACATATGGACAAACTAGGTCATGTGCATACGGCATATCTTCAGGGTGTATTGTGTTTCCAAGGTGCCCGATGGACGGGATTGAACAAAAAGAAGAGCATCCTCACAGGTATGATATGTGGTACCCTATTCCAGTCAACGATCGAAGTCATGGATGGTTTTTCGTCCAAATGGGGATTTTCTCTGTCTGATATCGCTGCAAATCTGACAGGTACAAGTGTTTTTGCATTGCAACAACATTATTGGGATGAGCAACGGATTTCCATAAAAGTTTCTTCTATTCCAAAACAGTATTCAAGAACTGCATTTTCTTCTAATGATGGAAGTGCATTTTCATCGGCTGAAGATCGGGCAAATGATTTATTCGGGCGTAATTATTTTGAGCGATTCCTCAAAGATTACAACGCGCAAACGTATTGGGCTTCTGTCAATGTTCATTCATTCCTAGCTGATGGCAATAAATGGCCACAATGGCTCAATGTAGCAGTGGGCCACAGTGCAGAGAATATGTATGGTGGATATAACAATACATGGGAGGAAGGTGGAAAAACATTCTCTTTGAATAATGAATATCCGAGATATCACCAATTTTATCTAGGATTTGATGTAGACCTTCCCAAATTAAACCCCAAGAGTCCTTTCCTAAAGACTATTTGTTCTGTATTCAATATTTTTAAGATACCATCTCCTGCCTTAGAAATCAATACCCAAGGCGAAATTAAGTTTCATTTACTTAGATAAAAGTTGAGATTTTTGCTTATTTGCTGATCTGCTTATTTGGTGGATTTGTTTATGCAGTGTACTTCTCTCAAAACCATAAAGAATTGATGTTGTATTGTCGTCCAAAATCTATGAATTGTGGAAGGCTATCTTGCGGGCCCCTGATCGGTACTAGACTTTTATGGCCTTCCAAATTTTTTTGGAAGAAGATATTTTATGTTGCAATCACAGATTGCAACGCCATTAGATCTTAATCTTACCTCCTACATCTTCACCCATTTGCCTACAAAACAGTTACCTTTGACATCGTTGATTCTAATGATATACATGCCTGATTGCCAGTCTGTAGCAGAAATAGTAAACTTGGTGTCATTCATAATATTACCACTGGATATAGCTTGTCCAGTAATATTAAAAACCTGATAAAAGAAATCTTTATTGTCTTCCATTTCTATAATGACTTGATCAAAACCTGGGTTCGGAT
>JBBRJL010000292.1:0-4481 GCA_038219375.1 Chitinophagales bacterium
ATCAAAACGATTGAGGCCGCCTCCTTTTGTAGCTATCCAAATGTATTTATCAGGGTCAAATGGATCATTCAAAAAGCTAGATACATGATTATAATTTAGGGAGTTTCGGTCAGTTGGGCTATTATAAAACCATTTTACATCCGAAGCGGAAATCCTGTTTCTATCTATTTTTACTTTTGCAAAACCATTTTCCGTACCAATCCAAAATACATCTCCTATATCTTCATACAGAGCTGTGCAAATCAACTTTAAGCCAGTTTGGTTTATATTAAAACTATCCTGCTTTCCTGTAACTGTATTTAACAGACAGATGCTGCCATTCTTGCCGGGAAACCAAATACAACCTTTACTGTCTTCTAAAAATGGTTGTTTTTTACCAAATGTCTGATTAGGATGTATAAAGGGCAATGGTACTAGTTCATCCGTAGCTGGATTATATTTAAAATATCCTTTATTATCACTTTTAATGTAGTATTCTTTTGATTTGGAAATAATTATATTATCTATTTGAGTTACAGATGGAATTTTTACAAAAGCTTCATTCATTTTCTGGTTACCCTTTAACCTCATCCATACATAAGAATAATCGTCCCATATGATCTCAGTGTCTGACACAGGTCTGATTAATCTTATGCTATTTCCTTTTGCCAGTGTAATGAACTTACTGTCAATGGTGTTGTATTTCCTGATGCCGAATCCGACAGTTCCATTCCACAATATGCCAGATTTATCAATGATGAATGGATACATAATTCTTCTAGTCTGATCAATAGGAAGTTTTTCATTCCATATAAGCGGTCTGCCTTTATTCCATCTACTGATATCGTAAAAATAAAGTTCCCTATGGTGGTTATCCCACAATGAACTATTCGGTCTGAAAATTATATTTCCTTGTGGCATCCTATCTGTATCAAACAATGGTGTGATAATTTTGCCATCATCCAGATAGAGATTGTTATTAATGACGACACTACTATCTTTATTCATGTAGCCATTGTTGTATAATTTTCCATTGGGTACGACAACGAAGCTTAATTTCTTATCATCAAATCTATAGACCGAACCATCCATTCCACCGATAAATATTCGTTTATTTTTATCTTTCCCCATGCCGTATACCTGGCTGTTTCCAGGCAGGTTGAGTCTGGTTATTAAAGGCGGCTCAGTTGAATTAAAATACTTATCTGGTAGTTCGATGATATCTAATCCTTTTACGTCAGTTGCAATGAGGATTCTTCCATCTGGCAACTCTTCGATAGCATTGATATTATTGCCTGATATGCTTTTTGAGTTTTTGGTACTGTTCTCAATGCGGTAAAATACACCCTTATTCTTATCATAAATATTTAATCCTGCGTTTTCGGCGCATGCCCAAATCCTACCTTCACTATCTTCAAATAATCTGGTGATAGTATTACTACTCAGACTTTGATTGTTATATGGGTCATTGGTGAATACTTTAAACTCATATCCATCGTATCTATTCAACCCATCTTTAGTAGCTATCCAAATAAACCCTTCTCGATCTTGCAACAGAGCAAATACCATTCCCTGAGATAACCCGTCAGTAGTTGTAAGTATTTCATATTTGCTTTGACCGTATACACCAAGACAAAATAAAGACCCAAAAGCGATCCAACAATTTAAAAGAAAGATTGATTTTTTAAACATCGAGTTCATATCGTAAAAGTAAGGTAAAGTCCAAAAATATTACTATTTACATCTAGTCTATTTTTTCGATTTTGCATCAAATGCTTAATTTTTACTATTGTGGATAGAAATTTACTATTAAAACGCTCAATTAATCATGTAAAACGCAACAATTCTACTATCATCCTTGGGTCGTTTAGCCGTTACTTTGCATTATCAAAATTAATTGATAGCCGGGATCGCCGAAAACCATATAGAGTAGGCAATAACTTCAAAATATCTTTAAAATGAAACGAAAAATCAAATTCATTAAGTTTATCCTAGTATTAATGCTACTGCCTATTCTGGGATTCAGTCAAACTAAAGACGTAATCACCACACATCGGGTTTTTCCTAAAATAGATAAGGTGCTGGAATTTGAAAAAGCTATAGCTTTACATGCACAAAAGTATCATAAAGGTGATGTGACATGGAGGGTGTTTGAAATTCAGTCTGGACCTGATTTTGGAGGATATCACATTACTGAAGGGCCTACCAGTTGGGAAGGCCTTGATACTAGAGGCAATCTGGGTGATGAGCACAATATGGATTGGCACAAAAATGTGGCCGTTTATCTTACAGATAGACAATCTGCCAGTTATTCTGTATATCAAGATACTTTGAGTACCGTTGCGTTGGGTGACTTCTCAGATAAAATCAATATTGCCCATGTCTATCCCAAAATAGGCCAGGGTGATAATGTAGAAAATATGATAAAGAAATTGAGAAAAACATGGATAGCTAGCGGTGTGAGCGTTGCTGTTTATATATCCAGTTCTTCCGGAGCATCACAATACACTATAGTGACAAGGTATAAGCAAGGTTTAAAAGAAAGGGCAATAGGCTTTCGTAAACCTTTCAAAGAAAGATATGAAGCAGTAAACGGAGATGGCGCTTTAGAACAATATCTCAAAGATGCAGCAGAATATATAGATGAAAATTGGAGTGAATTACTCTTTATGCGTAAGGATTTAAGTTCAAAATAGGGTAAATTCAGTCAAACCAGAAAAAATTGTTTCGTTAATATTTTTAATCTCATTTCCTTCTCAGATATTTTAGGTATTATTCTTTAATTTATCTGGGGAGGAGAGATTTTTTAATAATCAAAATTATAATTCAATTTCAAATGGCGATGTTCTCTCATTCGAATTGACAATAATATTTATTACTATTTTAACAATTTTTTAATAGGTGTCATTAATAAAACTTAAATTCTTAGTATCCTCAACTCTATAAATATGGATAACACCATTACTATACCAATCCAAAAATCAATAGAAATACCAACGCTATCCAATCATACTTCCTTAAGATACTTCAATTTTATAGCGCTCTATTTTGCACAAGGAATTCCAGAAGGTATGCTTACATTTGGTATACCAGCGTGGATGGCCATGAATGGTAAAACACCTGGAGAAATTGCCAGTTTTGCCATTGTTATGGTTTTACCTTGGAGTTCTAAATTTATTGTAGCACCTATGATGGATCGTTACTCTTATTTGCCGATGGGAAGAAAAAGACCGTGGGTATTATTAGGCCAAATAGGTTTAGTTCTGAGTTTTATTTATATGGCATTTATACCAGATCCATTAAATAACCTAAACCAATTGATGGCGGCTGGTTTTATGGTTTCTTTTTTTGGGGCATTTCAAGACGTCGCTACTGATGGTATGGCAATTGATGTAATACCTGCCGATCAACAGGCAAAAGCGAATGGGTTCATGTGGGGCTCAAAAATTATTGGTATTTCCGTTTCTCTAGCTGTAGGCAGTTGGCTTTTAAACGAATATAATTTCAAAACGGCCATACTTATGCTAGCAGTTGTTATTGGCATTATTATGGTAGTACCCTTATTCTTAAGAGAACGCCAAGACGAAAAAATAGTACCTTGGTCTGCTGGCAAAGCTTCACCAGAAACAAAAAAACTTCAGCTAGGTAGTTGGAGTTCCATTTTTAAATCATTGTACAGTGTATTTAGTTTACGCAACTCACTATTGATTGCCTTAATTTTATTTATTTCTCAAGGCAGCTTTAAATATATTGCTACATTACTGCCTATATTTACGGTAAAAGAATTGGGCTGGACAAATGTGGATTACGCACAATACTACGCAACTGCAAAATTAATAGGTGGTATTATTGGCATGCTCATTGGCGGCATTTTGATTGAAAAATTCGGTAAAAAACGAATGATGAATATATACTTTATAAGTGTGATATTGAGCACAATTATATTTGCTTCATCAAAAACATATTGGAATGCAATAAGTATTATTTATTCGTTTATGATTATATATAACATACTATACACTTTTGCATGCATAGGCATGTTTGCAATTGCCATGCAGTGCTGTTGGAAAAAAGTTTCTGCAAGTCAGTTCACCCTATATATGACGATTGCAAACCTCGGCCAAATTGCTTTTGCTGCACTAATCGGCCCAATAAAATCAAATTTTAACTGGCAAATTACATTGTCTTCATTTGCTGTTTTTATTTTAATAGCATGGGCACTATTACAGCTTTTAAATATTGAAAAGCAGATAGAAAATGTTACTTCTTTGGAAAACAAAGATGTAGAAGCACAAAAAATGGTAGCCTAAACATATTTAACAACTTAAAATAAATAGATGAAATCTCCATGGTTCAGCCATCACAAACCACGATGATAAATCATAGGAATTCCATGTGACCCTAGACATAAAAATAAATTTAACCACACGAAAGTATTATTATTGAGACTAGTATAGTTAAACACTTATAATATCACTGCGGCATAGATATTGTAGCACCAT
>JBBRJL010000293.1:0-4463 GCA_038219375.1 Chitinophagales bacterium
GGGTCAGCTATGTAGCGGGTTCTGGTAATATTGAACCCGAAATATCCGGCAACATCCTTACATTTAGCCTAGGAAATCTGGAGTATGAACAAAGAAATAAGATCACATTCAAAACAAAAACAAATGGCACTAATAAGTCTACGCGGCTAGCATTTGATAATTTTGATGGTGATCTTACTTGGGATATTCAGAAAAATCGTGGAGGCGAAGATTGGTTGCCAAACTATGACATTTACCGAAGCCCTGAAGTTGCATGGCATGTTATAAATATAGTAGGAGAGACTGATGCACTATTAATTTCGACTCCATACCAAGTAAATGGTACAAATCCTGCATTAAGGTTCTGGCACAAATATAATACTGAGAGTGGATTTGATGGTGGATTTTTGGAAGTGATAGTAGATGGTGGCATCCCACAATTAGTTGATAAATCTAAGTTTTTCAGAAATTCTTATAATTCAGACATTGCATACGCAACACTTGCATTGCCATCATTGAGTGGATTTACAGGATATTCTGGAGAAGAATGGATAGATTCATACGTTGATTTATCTGAGTATCTAGGAAAGACCGTGCAATTTCAGTTTAGATTTGCTACTAATGAAACTGTAGCGCCTAATGATGATTTTACAGGATGGATCATTGATGATTTCGAATTGCTTGATATTTTCAAATATTCGGCTCAAGCATGTATTTCTGCAGAAGATGGACAAGGCGAAGAAGCTTGCACAAATGCCATCGAGACAATCATAAACAGCGACGGTACGGTAGCTACTAATGATATTAATAATGATTATTTTGAGGTGAGTCTTACTCCAAACCCTGCGGACGATTATGTAGTTATTGCAGCAAGCTCACCGTCAAGAGTAGTGGCAAATGTCGAAGTCACTAATATAGATGGAAGGGTCATCTACTCAAGCCTTATGACAATAGAAGGAAAAGAAGAGAGAATGACATTACGTACAAATAATTTACCAGGGGGAATATACCTTGTAAAAATTCAGTCGGGCAAAAATTTCAGTATTAAAAAGTTAGTTATAAAGTAATTTATTTAAAAACAACTAGTTTTAAAAAGGAGAGGGAATGCACATTAAAGTTGTGTGTTCCCTCTTTTATTTGTAAAGTGTTATGATTATGACTTGAAAATTCCCTTAAAACAAAAAAATCATATTAAATATCTTTTAAATATATAATTTTAATATCTTTGCGGATTATATATGACAGTTCGTTCATGGGGCTGCTGTAGATGGAGAAAGTTTTTTATAACAAACCAAAAAGATATTATATTGATTGCTTACCTCAACGGTTCTATATCGCACAAGACACCTACTTACATCTATGTAGATTGTAATGGTGTAGGATATCATGTGAATATTAGTTTGAATACATATTCGAAACTAGAGAATCTTTCAAAAATTAAAATCTTTACTTATCTTAACGTTAAGGAAGATGAACAATCTCTGTTTGGTTTTTTTGATGATGAAGAAAGATCACTATTTGTACTGTTGATTTCTGTCTCAGGTGTTGGGGTAAATACTGCGAGGGTAATTCTTTCCTATATGACACCAGAAGAAGTAAAAACTGCCATTATTCACGAAAATGCGGTAGCTTTGGGTAAGGTAAAAGGTATCGGTCCCAAGACAGCAAAAAGGATAATATTAGACCTTAAGGACAAAGTTATTAAGGAGACTGGAGGAGATCAAGTCGTTTTATTATCTACAGAAAGCAATACAATTAGAAATGAAGCGTTATATGCATTGATCGCTTTAGGATTTCCGAAACTAGTAGTAGAGAAGCAGATAAAATCTGTAATGGACAAAAATCCAAATATTGAGTTGGTAGAAGACCTGATCAAGCAAGTTTTAAAACAAATGAATTAATTTCCCCATTTTTTCAGAATAAAATATACGAGAATAATAAAATTGGTCGTTATACACTGATGTGCATTTGTGTCTTATGTAAAAAAGCAAATGATATCAACTAAAATTTTAAAGGTTTTATGAGTTTAAAACAAGTTTTATTAGCGTTTGGTTTTAGTATCGGGGTAGTATTTACTATGTTTGGAAAACTACCTTCAAAAAACTTACCAGACCCGTATGCTAACGATTTTGTGGCAATAACAATAACAGATACCATTCCGCTTAAGGATAGGACCGGTGATTTTATTACAGATAAGCAAAATAATCCCTTTGATATTACTACAAAGGAAATCGTCCAGAAAGTGGAATATGATCCTGTATCGGGTCATTATATTATTTATGAAAAAATAGGAAACGAATTCTACCGAACACCTACCTACATGACTTTTGAAGAATATCTAGATTACAAATCAAAAGAACAAGAAAAAGAATATTTCAACTCGCTAGCAGGTATAAAATCGGATAAAAAGTCGAGATCTGGCAAGATAGACCCGATGGATAAGGTAGAATTGACAAATAGCCTTATTGATAGATTGTTTGGTGGAACGGAAGTTAATATCAAACCACAAGGTACCGTAGATTTGAGTATCGGATGGTTGTACAGTCGTAGGGATGACCCTTCATTGCCCATCACGGCACAAAGACAAAGTCAGCCTGATTTTCCCACACCATTGATCAAGATGAACGTGGATGGTAAGATAGGCAAAAAACTAGACTTAGGATTCAATTATGATACTCAATCTCAATTTGATTTTGATAGACAAATAAAACTTGCTTTTGATTCTGATGCCTTTTCCGAAGATGATATTATAAAAAAGATAGAAGCAGGTAACGTCAGCCTACCTTTGAGAGGTAACCTTATCCAAGGTGCACAAAGTTTATTTGGTCTGAAGACAGAATTGCAATTCGGACGATTGAGAGTGACAGGGTTATTGTCTCAGCAACGATCAAGGGCAAATAATATCAAAGTAGAAAACGGTGCATCGATCCAAGAGTTTGAAATATATCCTGACGATTATGATGAGAATAGACACTTTTTTATCTCTCATTACAATAGAAATACGTACGAAAGATCACTCTCAACGCTCCCGTTTATAAATACATCTCATCAGATCGCTCAGATAGAAGTTTGGATCTCGGATGACAGACCAGAATACCAGGATAATTCTAGTATGGTAGCAGCTATATCAGATCTAGGTGAGCCAGATAAAGATCGATTCACATCTAATCCTAGTTTTTTCAGCATTAATGGAGATGCTAGAGATGAAACAGGTATTCCCTTGCCCCGCAATGCTGCAAATAATATCTATGCGCAAATACTACAAAGCCCAAATATAGTAGATATAGATAGAGTGAATGGCCAGCTGACGTCAATGGGATTACAACAAACAAGAGATTTTGAAGTATTCAGAGGTAGGAGATTGTCAACATCAGAATACACCTTTCACCCCAAATTAGGTACATTATCACTCAATATCAGATTGAGACCCAATCAAGTCCTTGGTGTAGCCTATAATTATTACTACACTACGATATGTGATACATTATTCCAAGTGGGGCAATTATCAGCATCGTCCGTACAGCCGGGAGATCAAACAGACACTACACGTGTGGAACCACCTAAAGTTCACTTCGTAAAATTACTGAAATCTACCAATCAGGTAACTAAATCAGAAAATAGTCAAGGCCAACTGGTGAATGCGCCAATGTGGGACTTAATGATGAAAAATGTCTATCCATTAAGAACAACATCTCTTAATCAACAAGACTTTGAGTTTGATATCTTTTTTGAGGACGACCGTAACGATGGGACATTAAAAAAATATCTTCCTGAGCCAGAAGCACTAAGAAAATTACCACTTTTACAATTATTTAACCTCGATAGATTGAATCGTTTTGGCGACCCACAGCCAGATGGTTATTTTGATTACTTACCAGGTATCACCGTAATAGAGAGGAGTGGCGCCGTAGTAATTCCTGTTTTAGAACCTTTTGGTAAACAACTTAGTAAAGAAGTTTTAGAGGCAGAATTAAATAAAGGACT
The DNA here is from genome assembly GCA_038219375.1 of Chitinophagales bacterium. Taxonomy (GTDB): domain Bacteria; phylum Bacteroidota; class Bacteroidia; order Chitinophagales; family Saprospiraceae; genus OLB9. The sequence goes on from JBBRJL010000293.1 coordinate 3,964, forward strand.
TACTACCCCAACCATAGAAGTAGATGCTGCAACGGTTGCAAGATATAGATTTCAAGCTTTGTATGATACGAGTATCAGCATTGCTCGTCAGGATTTAACTAGGAATAAATTCAGAATGACGGGTAAGGTCAAGTCATCTTCTAATAATGGAGAAATACCATTAGGTCCATTTGTACCTCAAGGTTCAGTGAGGGTTACGGCAGGTAGCAAGACGTTAGTGGAAGGCCAAGATTATGAAATAGACTATTCATTAGGAAGACTTAGGATCATCAATGAGGCATATTTGGCGCAAGGTACACCTGTTAATGTTTCTTTTGAGGATAACTCACTGTTTAGCTTGCAGCAAAAAAATATGATGGGCATTAGAGCCGAGTATCAATTTAATAAAAAATCTAGTTTAGGTGCTACATTTCTTAGATTGGCAGAGCGACCATTTGCACAGAAGGTTAATATTGGAGATGACCCTATAAACAATAAAATATTTGGACTTGATTACAATT
>JBBRJL010000294.1:0-4456 GCA_038219375.1 Chitinophagales bacterium
GCAAATAATGATCATCGTCTCGGTGCCAATGAAGCGCCACCTGCTATCATTTCAGTATTCATTGGCAAACAACTTACGGAAGTATTGGACGAACTCGAAAGGGTAACTGATGGTAGCTTGTCTCCTGAAGAAAAAACAGAACTGAAGCTCAATGTAGTAGGAAAAATACCTGAAATCCTACTTGACAACACAGATCGAAATAGGACATCACCATTTGCCTTTACGGGTAATAAATTTGAATTCAGGGCTGTAGGTTCTTCAGCAAACTGCGCCAAGGCGATGACCATACTCAATATGATTGTATCAGAACAACTTCGTAAATTCAAAATAGATGTAGACAATCTGATCGAAACCAAAAACATGAAAAAAGATGATGCTATCTTTAACGTGCTGAGAGAAATGATAAAAGCTTCCAAAAGAATCAGATTTGAAGGTGATGGATATAGCGAAGATTGGGTAATAGAAGCAAAAAAACGTGGACTTTCAAACTTCAAAACAACACCAGAAGCACTTAAAGCTCAAGTCAGTAAAGAAACCTTTGCACTCTACGAATCTCATGGTATTATGAATAAAATAGAAGTGGAAGCTAGGTACGAAATAGAGCTAGAAGAATACATCAAAAAACTCCAAATAGAAGGTAGAATCCTTGGTGATATAGCAACTAATCATGTCATACCTACAGCAATTTCTTATCAGAATACTTTAATAGAAAACGTGCGAGGATTGAAGGAAATATTTGAAAATGAATACACTAAATATGCTTCAGAACAAATAGGTCTCATCAAAGATATCTCGGGTTATATCGGATCTATCAAGTCAAATGTCGATAAAATGATCGACGAACGTAAAAAAGCTAACAAAATAGAACACGCTGACAAAAGAGCAGATGCTTATTGCAATAAAGTAAAACCATACTTTGAAGAAATAAGATATGCTTGTGACAAGCTAGAACTGTTAGTTGATGATGAGTTGTGGCCATTGACAAAATACAGAGAATTGTTGTTTACACGATAAACAAATTACTTTTCCCGCAGTAATTGGCAAAAGCTGATACTGCGGGATTTTTTTCGAAATTATACTCATTACTAAAATTACGTCTCAGGTATGTTTTAATCAATGCCTACAGAAATCCCTATATCAAATTAAAAAACCATTATCAGCCTTTTCGCTTAAATGACCAAGTAACGTAAAACCTAGCTACTTCGAGTCCATCTTTGGTCTTCCCGCTTGAGATCATAGTAAAAGTATTACTGTCGCCTGCTTTGGTCAGATTGTCTAGAACTTGGCACAATTCTAAACCTTGGTCACAAGAAAAAAATATTTCCTGATCTGCTTTTTTGAAGAACTCAGCCCTAAAATCTACCACCAACATAGCATGTGGCGTCCTTCCACTTAAATACATTTGGCATAAAACACCTGAAGAAAACTCCGCTGCGCCAGCTAATGCAGCAAAATAAATAGATCTGAATGGATTTTGTGTACGCCAATTAAATGGAAGAGATATGACACAATCTTTTTCATTCAATTCTTTGACCCTGATACCCCAAAATATGATGGAAGGTAACTTCGTCAGCATTCCTGGGACAAATTTTAATGGGTTTAATACGGTATTTCTATATGCTAATGCTTCTGAAGTCATAATTTAAGATTTTCGAGCTATCCAAGGTATTTCTGCCACCTGATGAATATGTGATAAATACCTTGACAAAATAAAAAAATAATCTGAAAGCCTATTGAGATAAATTATAATGTTTTGATCTACTGTGGACTCAGATGCAAGTGAAATAACTCGTCTTTCTGCTCTTCTACATACGGTGCGGCATACGTGGGCATAGGCAATAGCAAGATTACCACCGGGAAGTATAAAATTGTGTAATGGAGGGAGCAGTTGGTCCATGTTATCCATAGCCGCCTCAAGCACTTCAATATCATTTGTATGTACATCTGATGAAGTATTAGGCTTGTCGGGATCCGTTGCCAAAGCTGCACCAATCGTGAAAAGTCTATTCTGTATTTCGGTCAAAATAGCCTGTTGGTCTACATCTTGAAAAGAAGCGAACAATAATCCTATGAAGGAGTTGAGCTCATCCACTGTCCCATAGGCTTCTATCCTTAGATCATCTTTGGCAATCCTCTTTCCTCCATATAGAGAAGTTGTGCCTTCATCTCCTGTTTTAGTATATATCTTCATTTTACATTGATTCGTTACTTTTAAAAGTGCAAGGTAATCATAATCTGAAACTGAAAAACAATATGACTACCATTATTTCATCCATTTATGTGATTTACTACTTTACTAGAAATATGATACTATAAAATCAACAATAAGTTAATTTTAATTTGCTTTGACTATAAAATTGTACCTTTGCACAAAATTTTATTGATATGACAAATATATATAAGCTTCATCCTTGGCATGGTGTTGAGATTGGCAATGAGGCACCTGAATTGGTAACCGCATTCATTGAAATCATACCAAGTGACACTGTAAAATACGAAATAGACAAACATTCCGGTTACCTCAAGGTAGACAGACCTCAGAAATTCAGTAATATAGTTCCCGCATTATATGGCTTCATTCCAAGGACGTACTGCAAAGAAGAATTGGCCAAAGTAAATATGAAATATACGGGTAGAACGGATATAGAAGGAGATGGTGACCCACTTGATATTTTAGTCCTTACAGAAAGAGAAATTACACATGGTGACATCATCGTAAAAGCATTTCCGATAGGTGGATTCAGATTGGTAGATAATAATGAAGCTGATGACAAGATCATTGCTGTGCTCAAAAATGATGATATCTATGGTCAGTGGAAAGATATAAATGATGTGCCTGTCACTATCATAAACAGACTAAAGCATTACTTCCTTACTTACAAACAAATGCCACATAAAGCACCGACATGCATTATTGATGAAGTATATGGGAAAGAGGCTGCTTTTGAAGTGATCAAAGCGAGTATGGTTGATTATGACAATCATTATAAGAAGTAGGTGCGATTCACGAAAAGGAAATTGAACATTTCTTTTCTATGCGATTAATATCGAATTTACCTTAATCCTTTTTACCTGCGGGGTCTTGCTCTGGGAGCGTATATTCCTTCTGTCCTTTGCCGAAGACTGAAAAATGAGCGTATCTCTTAGGGTTTAATCTTAGATCTTGGAGTAGAAGATTTAGATTATTGGTAGATGCTGTTAGGTTTGAATATAGTTGTTGGTCATTCATCAACTTACCCAAAGAGCCATCACCTTTATTGATCTTTGATAGTACCAAATCCAACTCTTTCATGGTGTTATTTGTGGCTGTTAGGGTAGTTTGCAAAGAAGCAATGGCTGTTTTTGATGCAGTCAGTGTTTCATTAGTATTATTCATTGTTTTACCCAGATCCCCTTTTGCAACATCGGAAGTTATTTTTTCAATATTGGCAAGTAACTGCTCAATTTTTTGATTGCTTTTTGCTAGTGAACCAGTAACAGATGCCATATTATCGATGGTCTTATTAAGGTTAGTGGAAGAATTGGTAAGCAACGTATTTGTAGTAGCAGTAATCGCAGCTACGTTTCTTGAAATAATCTCCAACTGTCTGACGGTCTCATTGATACTTCCTGGATGGCCTTCTTTTCCTATGTCAGCTATTATAGCTTTTACAGATTGGGTTAACTCGGTGCTGTACTCAGAAATTTCACCTTCACCAAGCATTGATCCAAGTAAACCTATTGTGTTTCCTTTGATTTCATCCCCATCCAAAGCACAATCTACACCTGAACACTCCTTTTCAAATTCCAAAAATATACCTTTTCCATCTACAAAACCTAAGCTTTTCATACTTGCTACAGCATCTTTTGGGATTTTGTATTCACTATCAATAAGATAATAAACGTCCATTTTTTTGACGTCCTTAGAGTTGAGTTTTATTTTGGTAACTGTACCAATTTTATACCCATTGACAAGAACAGGAGATGATACGTTGAGATCAGCTACATCAGCATAGGTAGTAAAAAGCTCGTTGGACGCTGTAAGTAGATTTCTACCTTTCAAAAAAGTATACCCCCATATCATCGTGACTAAAACCAGAAAAGTGAGGAGACCTATTTTTATTTCTTTTGACATACTTATTTGTAATGAATGCGCAAATTTAACAATCTAAACGATAACGTTTTCAAAAAGTTTCACTTTACGGGAAATTATTCGACATCTACCACTAAAAACGCCCCTTCATAACCGAGTTTTTTAAGTTTATCCCTCGCAATAATGGCTTCTTCTCTTGATTGGTAAGCTCCAACCATATATTTATTTATATCACCATGCTTCTTAACGGAGAGTTGACCGATTTTCCTGATATCGGCCGAATCCATATCGAATAAGTCATTTTTGACAGCTGCAACTTGTACTCTGAAGACATTTTGTTTGACAGCCGAATTGTTTTTGACATTACTCACAGACTCTTGATTG
>JBBRJL010000295.1:0-4453 GCA_038219375.1 Chitinophagales bacterium
ATTTCTGCGACAGCCTGTCGCAGAAATTGAGGAGCATTATGGTAGGTTTCGTAGAACCTTTGAATATCGCAAAGATTGCGTGGTGAAAAGCCAGTTGTATTAGGAAATACAGATTTGAGATCTAACGACAATTGCTCGATAACTGCTTTGAAACCAGATATGAAGGTGATGCATTCGATTATACTGAAAAAGAAGCAGTAAAAAGGAATGACCCAAATATTTCTTTTCTATCAGGTCTTGGTGAGATTATTGTTGTCATTATGTATGTGATCATTGTTTTAGCCATCATCATAGGTGTGTATGTATTGGTGTCTGTATTGCTTGGTAAAGAAGGCGCTTGGTTGATCAATAGAAAATCTGACGATAAGGCTGTTTTCTATGGCGATGACTTGCAACAATTGGTTGATACAGATTTTAAAAAATTAATTCAGCAGGCTTTAGAAACCAATGATTTAAGATCTGCCATTCGATATCAGTATCTGTATCTATTACAAAAATTGTCCTATAAAAACATTATTTCTTTGCATAAAGACAAAACAAATTCTGATTATCAATATGAAATAAAAGACACTTCATTGAGACAATCATTTGGTTACCTATCTTATATATATGATTATGCATGGTATGGTGAGTTTGAAATTTCACTTGCTGATTATGAGCAGGCTGCTCGAGCATTTGACGAAATCACACAAATGATCTGATATGGGGAAGTCATCAAAAAATATATTATTTATTATCATTGGTTTGGTCATTATTTTTGTGGTGATGTCACAATTTGCACCAAAGGTTGTGGATTGGGGCCCTTCATATAATACCAAGGACAAAATTCCACTCGGACTGTACGTTTTTGATAAAGAAATAGACTCATTTTTTATGACTTATGTGGAACGAAACAAAGAGCCACTCAAGGATTATTTCTATGCTGATAATTATGAAAATGATGATTGGTATGGTTATAATTTATTGTTTATCAACGAAGTGTTAAATTGGGATGATGGTATTGTGCGAGACGTGTGTCGATTTGTACGAGAAGGGAATACTGCTTTTATTTCAGCATCTGCACTACCACAGATACTAAAAGATTCTTTGGGATTCTCTACTGAAAGCAACCTATTCGATGCCCGTTTTGCACAGTTATTGAATGATACCATTGTATTAGGACTCAATGATGCTAATCTTTTGGACTATAAGCTTAGTCATACCAAAGGTCTCACAGGTTCTTATTTTGCATCCATAGATACTGCGAGAACAAAGATACTTGGATTTGTAAAAAATGAGACTGAGAATAGCACTAATTTTATAAAAGTTTATCATGGGGCAGGCATCTTTTTTATCCAACTCGAGCCTGCTGTTTTTACAAATTATTTTTTGCTGACCAAAGATTATCACCGATACGCTGAGCATGCATTGTCTCACATTTCACCTACGCATGACATCATATGGTCGCTCAATAATCAGACATCTAAGGTTATTTCTGAATCGCCATTTCGGTTTATTAAGTCACAACCACCTTTATATTTTGCATTTATATTACTCATAATAGGTGTTTTGTTGTTTGTCTTATTTAATATCCGGAGGACACAGCGTATCATAAAAATCATCCCCAAACCAGTCAATTCTACCGTAGATTTCGCACGCACGATAGGGAATTTGTATTTTCAGAAGGGATCGATAAGAGATATTATGAATAAAAAAATCATCTATTTACTAGAGCGAATAAGGTCTGAATATCATATCAATACGGAAAAGCTGGACGACCATTTTGTAGATGCGCTTCATATCAGAACAGGTAAAGACATTAAAATAATAGAAAAAATGGTATTTTTGGTCAATAAACACCTACGTACCGATTATACGTGTACAGAAAACGACCTGAAATGGTTGAATGATTCCATTGAAAAAGTTTTAAAATAGATATAAAAATGAATATAGAAGAATTGCCAGAAAATGAGCAGATAGTATTTGAAAGCAGGGTAGATATGTCGCCCGTTTATGACAAACTGATATCTGTAAGAAAAGAAATCAATAAGGTCATCGTAGGTCAAGAGCGAATGATTGATCTCTTGCTCGTCTCCATACTTGCCAATGGTCACGTCCTCTTGGAGGGTGTACCAGGTGTAGCCAAAACCATCACAGCGAGATTACTCGCCAAAACGCTTGATACTAGTTTTTCTCGTATCCAGTTTACGCCAGATTTGATGCCTTCTGACATTTTAGGAACTTTAGTTTTTGATGTGAAAAAGTCAGATTTTGAGTATCGCAAAGGACCTATTTTTGCCAATATCATTCTCATCGACGAGATAAATCGTGCACCAGCTAAGACGCAGGCAGCCCTATTCGAAGTCATGGAAGAACGACAAGTGACCATGGATGGTACGACTTATAAGATGGTACCACCATTTCTAGTCATTGCTACTCAAAATCCCATCGAACAAGAAGGTACTTACCGACTGCCCGAAGCACAATTAGATCGTTTTCTATTGAAAATTGAGATAGGATATCCTGACCTGAAAGATGAAATAATGATCATTGAGAGAGAGCATCAGCTCATTACTTCCGACAAACTAGCGGACATAGCTGCCTTAGTAAAACCCGAAGAAATCATGGCTTTTCAGGATCTCGTCCGCCAAGTAAGGGTCGAACAACAAATCATAGCATACATTGCCAAAGTTGTCATCAATACCCGACAGAATCCATTGTTGTATCTCGGGGCATCACCACGTGCGTCGATAGCTCTATTAAAATCTTCCAAAGCACTCGCTGCCATGAAAGGTAGAGATTTTGTCACACCTGAAGATATCAAAGATGTGTCATATGCAGTGCTGGGCCATCGTGTAGTCGTGTCACCCGAAAAAGAAATGGAAGGCATCACCGCAAAACAAATCATTAGGCAAATCATAGAGACGGTGGAAGTACCTAGGTGATGATAAGCTAAGCGTCCTCGCTTAGCTTACATTAGTTTAAGCGTCTCGCTTCTGCATTAAATGGAAGACAGCCTAGCAAAATTATCAATCGATAAGCTAATCGTCCTCATTTAGCTTGCATTAGTTTGAGTTTCTCGCTTCAGCAATAAATGAAAGACAGCCTAGCAAAATTATCAATCAATAAGCTAATCGTCATCGCTTAACTTACATTAGTTTGCGTTTCAATTCATTTACAAAAAGATACAAATTATAAAGCCGCAAATATTGCATTAAATCATTACTTCCTCTCTGTCTTTAATTATGCTCGGATAAATAATTTAAGCACTTTTCAATATGGTGTACATCAATTTAATAGATTTTACAGCATTTTTAGAAATTGGAATTTATTTGAATCATTTAATTTGTCTATTTTATATATCTCAAAGAATGGACATGACTCTATGGGACATGGGGATTGTAAAAACTTAGGTATTGAATTTTTTCACTTTGTTGTTGTTCCTAAAATACTATCTATTGATGGTATGCAACCATATGATTATTTATATAAAAATCTGAAGGGTTTTTATGACACTAACGAAGATTGTTATGACTCATATTACAATGCCATGTATCCACTTATAAAAAAAGCTTGGGATGATGACAAAATAATACTCAAGACTAATCAAGTCAAAACTGATAAATAAAATATTTTATGTATCATGAAGGCAGTCAAAGAACAAATGTTATTAGACATTATCAGTGGATTAACAGAAACTTATAATAATTAATAAAAGTAAAAAAAATGCAAAAGATAATTTTAAATTTAATGCTTCTGATTTTCTTTTTACAGTCTTGTAATAGTATAAAAAATGTAAGTAAAGAAAAATCAATAGAAACTAAGAAGATGGTTGTAAATATAGAAAACAAGTTGATTGAATATTCATGGAGCGCCTTGAGAAAGATTACATAGACGGTAAATTAAATTTTGAATAAATGAAAATATAGAGTCTTACTAGCACATTAATTGTTCCATCGCTGGCGCTAGTCATGCTAAAGCTTGATGCATTTGTAACTTGTGCCCATTACTCTATAAGCATTAATAACTAAACACATAGCATTCATAATTTCGAACTCTAATGATAAAGGAATTTTTAAACTCAACATTCATTTCCACCCCCATTGCATCATAAAATTTTGATATAGGTTTTTATTTCTCATCATCAATATCAAGCATAGCACTCAGAAGTACTTGGTCTTCTTCTTCAGAATCAGAAATAAAAAATTTAACTTTCATTTGCTGAAGCATTGTATGTAACTCTTCACTTTGTTTTTTATTTTTAGGTCTTACAATGATATCGTGCATGTTTTTTTATTTTAATTTTCAACCCTTTTTGGTTCTAGCAATTTCTGCTCTCAAAAAAGCAGGCACAACATCCATTCTTTGATATTTGACAGTAACTCTCTTTTTCTTACCCACCCTAACCCTCCCTTGAAAAGGAGGGAACAGAATTCGTCCTTTGAAATCTGGATTGGTTACTAATATCTAAAGT
>JBBRJL010000296.1:0-4450 GCA_038219375.1 Chitinophagales bacterium
TGGACCGCTCATTCCCCAATGCGTGATAAGGAGTGGTCCGGTAGTTTTTATTTTGCTATCTCTGATTTGCACCGTTGCTTTAGGCACAGACAAACCCATGAGTTTGCAGATTGGGTTGTTAGGTAGATTGAAGGTGAATAATGAAGGGACAGGCTCGATAATATTATATCCATGTTCTTTGAGCATATTCCACATGAATGGACTACTTCCAGTGGCCAACATCAATTTACGACAGTTATAAGTGGTTGATTCTGAAATGATTTCAAATTTATAATCCGTATCTTCGCTATATTTATAATGTTTTACTTTGACGTTTTGGAATACCTGAATGCCAAGTTTGTTCGTCAATGTCTGAAAACATTTTATGATGGTTTCAGAACTATCCGTATCGGGAAACATTCTCCCATCAGCTTCGGTTTTTAGATTTACACCATGCTCCTTAAACCATTCTATTGTCTGAGTAGGTCCAAAAGCATGAAATGGGCCAAGCAATTCCCTAGCACCACGTGGATAATAACCAGTTAATTCTTTTGGTTCAAAACAAGCGTGGGTTGCATTACATCGTCCGCCACCTGATATCCTTACTTTATTCAGCACTTCCTTGGATTGCTCCAAAATGATAATTCTCAAATTTGGATTCTTCTCGGCTGCTGTTATTGCTGAAAAAAAACCTGCTGCACCTCCACCTACTATTACTATATCTACGTCTATCATGTGGCAAAGATAAAAAATATCCTGCTCAGCGCAACACTTAGAAATAAATCAAATGATATTGCTATGTTTTTACGCTAATAGTCAGAGACAATACATTATTCTTTATCGGAAACAGACCTATATTGTACACCTTGATCAGCATGCAACCCAAATACTTCGGGATGCAAGTACTTACCTTTTTCTTCTTTTGATTTCTCCTGTTCAACTATTATTCTATATTTTTCAGCAAATTTATCTTTTCTAATACCGGTGACTTGCCATGAAATTTTAACTCCTGCTTTTCCACCAGCTATAACGAATGCATTACCCTTCACTTCTTCTTTGATATATACGGGTACAAAAACACCGATAGGCGTCAATGAATACCTGAAATCTGTATTTAGAGCATCAAAATATGAAGGTAATTTTACCACAGCTTCACCCGATGCATCTAGTACTATTGTGCCATTATACATATTCATCATATCTGGAGATTCTACCACCGAGTGATTGAGGTATTTATTTGTTGGGTCTTGTGGGTGATCTATTTTGAATGTGCTCGATCCTTTAGCAATATTTCCTACTACAGTCAAGCCTTGAGTCATTTGAACCCTGCCTTTGAAATATCCTGCATAGCCAGTTGTATTGGAATCTTCATTATCACCGTAAATGGCCTCGCCAGTAGAGACCCTTCCATATATAGCAGTACCTTTTTTATTAGAGCCATATACACTTACAGAGTTTACTCCATCAACTGTACTATGCACTCCGTATCCATCTTCTGCATTATTGACTGCTCTTACAGCTGCTTGGGATTGATCAAAAGATGAAGTAATGCCTACCACTCCGCTTCCTCTTACTGAAGTTCCAACCACACCATCACCTAAACCTGCAAAACCACTAACACCCGACCCAGCATCCGTGTCGCCTCTGACACCAATGCCCATAGCTACGGAAAGTTGTGTACTGATCACTCTACCGTGAACACCTGTATTTTCAGAAAGACCTTGGATGGCAGTACCTTGGGTCAATCCTGTGCCTGTATGGGTAGCTAAAAGTGCTGGAATAGCTGCAACAACACTTTTTACTTTGGCATTTCCATTAACATCAAGTTTGGCTGTGGCAGGTGCTACGCCGATGCCTACATTACCATCGAGTTCGTGTATTGTTGACTTAGTAATGGTATTCGGTGCCGTCCATTTTGTCAAGAAGTTAGGGTCATTTGTACCTGTACTTAAGACTGTACCACCGCTATTGGTAGCTGAAATAGTGATATCATCATTGAATGTATTACCAATAATACTAATGCCTGCGCCGGCATTTATAACTTTGGCAGGAACATATTCCCACGTTGCACCAAATTGAGTGCCTATCAATTTTAATACTGAATTTAGGGGGACACCTACAGTACTTAGATCTTCTCTACTTATGGTGCCATCTTGGATATTTAAAGTGGTGACCCTGTCGAAACCTATAAAAGGATTAGGGTAAGTTCCCGTAAGGTCTCCGCCTGCGCTTGAGCCATTCTGAATAAAATTTGAAGTATTTGGGATGACCCCGTTTGCTAAGTCAATGGCTTGAATGGTTCCGTCGAGAATATGAGCGGATGTTACTTTGTTGGTTCCGATAGATGGATTGGGATAGGTAGCGGTAAGATCTCCACCTGCATTAGATCCGTTTTGGATAAAGTTTGAAGTATTTGGGATGACCCCGTTTGCAATATCTGTGGCTTGAATAGTTCCATCAAGTATATGTGAACTTGTTACTTTACCTGACCCAATAAGCGGATTCGGGTAGGTAGCAGTAAGGTCACCACCAGCATTTGAGCCATTCGCTATGAAGTTTGACGGATGTGGAATTACACCACTAGCGATATCTTCAAAAAGGATCGTTCCATTCTGAATATTAATGCTTTTGACAGCATTTTCAGCAAGACTGATATTAGCATTTGGCCCTGTTGGGTTTTCTATCAGGATAGTACCGTCTTGGTTTTGAACACCTTGAATGCCAGTACCACCTGTTCCAGTGGCTGAGATGGTTATGGTACCATTATTTGAAGTGATGTTTGCACCACTGCCAGCTACAATGTTAAGGTCTCCTTGTTGATTATTGACACTTGTCACAACACCAATAGCACCATCTGAAAGTCCATCTGCAATGGTTGCTCTATGAGCCATCAATGCATAAGGTACTGCAGTAAGAGGCGTTCTTGGTGATAATTCACTTCCCGCATCTATAGATACACCCAGGAAATATGCCCTATCAAAAGCAAGATCTATAGGCAATGTAGTCTGAGAACCTATGATTGCATTAAATATCCCTTTGACAACTACTGAATTGTGGATTTCAGTATAAATGGGTACATTGCTGTTGAGTGACTCGTATAATCTGATCGTGATTGTTCTATTGCCGTCAGCTAGTAAATTTCCTTGTGGATCTGTGAGTACACCCTGATAACTAATCGTACGAGGCACTTGCGCAGAAACCTGAGCACTAATGGTTAAAAAGATGAAAAGAAACATGATTTGGTATAAAGCTTTCATTTTTGACGAATTTATTTTTTTAATAAATGAGTAGTGACAGGTGGTGAAATATTATTTTACGATGACTATTTTTTTGGAATATGTTTTGTTTTGGGAAGTGATATTGACAAAGTATTGTCCTGCTGCCATAAAACTTGCGTCAAATGGCAATTGATTTTTTCCTTCATACACTTCTCCTTCAAAATGAAAGTCAGTTTTCTGACCTATGCTATTTATAATATCAATTTCTAAGTGAACCTTTTCTGTTGCAAAAAATACGATTGTACCTTGGTATGATGCAGGATTGGGCAAAATTGTCAGATTGGATAAACCTTCTGGAATATCTAAAGTATTCGTGCTCCCACTATTGAAATCGGTAATGACGTACCAAAATCCTTGGTGAGCTCTTTCTGAACTATTTTCAGAAATACTAATTATGGGTTGACCAATAGAACCATTTAAAGTGAATAATTCATTTTTCATATTAGACCCACCACTTGAAATGATGTCTTTTTCGATTATGACAGCTTGAGCAGTTGATGTCGAAAATACGTACATAAGTGCAAATAAAGTTAAATACCATTTTCCCATTGGTGATGTGTTAAAATTGATTAATACACAAATTTAAGGTTTTTTAGAGTAGTTCGCAATAGCTATATTTATATATTTTTATAAAACCAATGAAATTAGATGTATTCCCTTAATATAAAAAAATATTTTTTAGAAATATATGCGTGTAAACCATTCGTTAGTCTCAACATCAGCTTCAATCATAGCCGCAACATATTTCTTAATCTCAACATCAATCTCAACCTTAGCCTTAACCTGAAATATTACACATTCATCAGGCCTACCAATTCTTTGACATCTCTGAGTGTTTGTTGGGCTACCTTCCTGATTTCGGAAGATGATTGTTTTACTTGATCTTTTAACCTTTTTTTATCCGCTACGATCTCTTTTTTATTTTCTGTGAAGCCACTTATTAGTTCAACTAGGGCATTCGCTGTAACTTGTTTGAGGTCTACATACTTTAGATTTCCGCTTGTGTAATGATCCATTAGTTCAGCATGTTGTGACTTCCAACCAGCCGCTTTGATAAGTTCGAAAAGATTTTGCACGCCTTCGGCCATCGAACCTTCAGGTGTGTCACCTGAGTCAGTGACCGCTGACTTTATTTGTCTTCTGATAGTCGCTTCATCAGCAAAAGCATTGATATAATGCTTCTCGCCGGCTGA
>JBBRJL010000297.1:0-4450 GCA_038219375.1 Chitinophagales bacterium
AATGTCTTTCGTGTAAGATTGGGAATGAGATTATGAGCGGAAGGTGATTTGGTTGAAATTATTTTAAGTATTTTTCACATAAAACGTTGATAATCAGTATAAAAAAGAAAAACCGTTAATCAATTAAGATTAACGGTTTTACACTTGGGTGGGCCCACCAGGACTTGAACCTGGGACCACCTGATTATGAGTCAGGTGCTCTAACCAGCTGAGCTATAGGCCCTGCTTGTTTTGATCTGTCTATTCAACTGATCTTCTTAGCGGGTGCAAAATTAAGAAGTTTTACCATTCTAACAAGTTTCATTGCAATAATTTAACCAAAATATAAATTTCTTTTTGATTTTACTAGTAATACAATAGCCCTTCTTGCCATTTTCCACGTTTTAAGTATAGATAACTAATCAAAAACATGATTCCCCAATAGACCCATTCACTCATCCATGCTACTTCTAGACCTAAGCCAAGTTTCTCGGTCACAAGCCAAACATAGCTAAGATAAGAAACGATACCAACTAACTCTATATAAAAAACTATCTTAGTTTTTCCTGTAGCCACTACGGCATTAAGCCAAATCACACCTATACACAATATCAACATGGCGAGACTGACTACACGTAGTGGCCCAAGTCCTGATGCGACAAAGTCATCACCCTGGCCGTATAAATCTAGGAATAGCGAAGGATAAATATTCAAAATAATGACAAAAATCAACATTCCCGAAAAACTAATTAAGCTCATTTTTCTGATAATGTCAAATATCTCATCTGCTCTTCCTTGACCTATAAGATTACTAATAATAGTATTTGCCGACGAGCCAAATGCCCATGAAAATACACCACTTAGTCCGAATAGATTTCTCATTGCTTGGGTGACTGCTTGTTCTGAATATGTATAATTTCTACTTATGAGAATAAAAAATACCCACCATGAAGCAGTACTGATTGCGTATTGACTCATAAGCGGCAATCCTTGTGTAAATACCAATTTTAGGGTTTTTATACTTAAGGCATAGACAGGTTTGATACTGAATTTTTGGGATAATTTAAGTCCTCTGATTAGAATTATTATCGTGAGCATTCCTATGAATTCTGAAACGACAGATGCATATGCTGCGCCATTAAAACCTAGATCAGGCATTCCCCATTTTCCAAAAATCAAGCCATAATCAAGGACTAAGTTCAAGCCAGACTGCACAATAGCTATGATTATAAGGTATTTAGTCTGTTGGAGACTGATCAAATAAGCATTTTGCATTTGTAGACTGAATAAAAAGAAAAGTCCACAGACCCTTATATCAAGGAAGTCTGAAGCCATCTTCGCTGCTGATTGGTCGATACCAACTAAAACCATCAATGGATGTACAAATAACCATGTCCCCAGCATAAACAGTGCAGCCAAGCCTGTAGAAAGCAACAAACCATGCCAAAGTGTAGAAAATATTTCATTGCGATTTTCTTCGCCAGCTCGCCTTGACATGATGGCAAGAAGTGCATTATTAAGTCCATAGCCCAAAGCTGAAAATATCAAATAATACACTCCCGTGATACCAGCCATAGCCAACTCCACACTACCTAAATGACCGAGAAAAGTAGCATTGATCAAGTAATTGATCTCCGGTATCAGCTTTGCCATACTTATTGGCAAGGTCAGCATTATGATACCCCAAACGGAAGTATCTACTTTTAAGGATGTGTTACCAGCCATAATTTCAATCCTTGGTTTTACAAGCAGGACTGATGCCTAATATATATTTATTGACCACATCAATTTCTTGAGCTGTATGAGAACCTAAAAATTCAGTTATCATATCATTACTTAGTGAATCCGCTGCTATTTCTGTGAGTTTCTCAGAAACAGGCATATATGTCCAATGCCATTTTTCTTCAAAATATCCTGTGGTTCTGTCTGTACCATGTTTGGTATATGGTTTGCAAAATCCATATGCTCCGGCATTTGTGGATAGCCATTGATAGATTTTGAGCCCTTCACCCGATTCAAACCATTTATTGTCAAATGAATTGAAATCCATATCTGTACCCCAATGATGTCTTGATGTACCTGGCATTGAGCTGTATTGAAGTATTTTTTTGGCACGAACTACATCATCAGAAATGTCTTTTGCAGCATTTACATTATCTTCTAGAATGGTTTTGCCCGTCCATTTATTTTCCCAAATTCGTTTTTGATTATCAAAATTTCTAGTTGCAGACCTTATTTTCAAGTATATCCCATCTTTTGTGGCTTCATTATACATTTTTATGAAAGCTTCCAAAACATCTTTTCGAAGATATCTTATCTCTTCATCTCTATATAGCGGGGGAATACTCGTAAAGTCTGGATGGGTAGATGGATCAAATTTGCCCATCAAGTAAGCGATTGTAAATTCTTTATCTGATGTGCTACTTAAGGTGGTTTTGGTTTTGACATCACTAACTGTAACGGGCGCTTTAGATTTCTGAGCCTTGCAAGTAATTAAACTTAGCGATAGCAATATTAATACGAATACATATTTAGAAGTCCTCATTTATTAAATTTTATGATTTCAAGCTTTTGGTCTTTTTTTGAAAATAGCCATAAATGAAAAATATTAATGAAAAAAGTGAGGTTAAAGCCATCAAGCCATATCTGATTATTTCTTCATGATCTACATTTTCAAATGCAGTATATTCAGCTTTAGCTAAACCTACAAATACAAAACCAGTGATTACGGCTGCAGCATTTATTTGTGCATTCAGCCCGAACTTGATACCATTATTTAGCGAAAGTAATACAACTCCAACCAACAAAGGAAGTAATTCTATAATGGATGGTGTGAGGGACTGGATATAGCCCCACGTGCTTACAACCATCAAAGTGACTACGTTTATAAGATTTGCTTTGTGAGCATTCATTTGTTATATTGTATTGGTAATCATTTATTTTTCTTTCAGCTTTTTCATTTCGAATCCCTTTCCTCCATCTTGTTTGCCATATACATTACAAGTTAGGGTGCTATCAGATGTTTTGAAATAATCTATCTGATTAGGAAAGTCATGTGACATATTAACAAAATGTAAGCTATCACTTGAAGTACTTTCCATTTTGAACATTATGCCTTTATCATCATTTTGACCTACCACTTTTGCCTCGTAAACTAGTTCAGAACCATTATGGAATATCCTTAGATTTTCAGTGATTTTTCCTACTTTCGGTGCATAAACATTACCTACCCATTCGTCATTCTGGAAGGCCCAACTTTCTAGACTCGAGCTATCTTGGGTGATCCATGTACCTTGCAGCCACTTGAAAGATTGAATGTCTATTTTGTTAGCTTCGGGTTTACATGAGAAAATAGTTAATAGACTAAAAACAAAAGAATATCGTAAAATCATTGATAAATTCATAAATTATTGTTCTAGAAGTTAAAGGAATATTATATTTTTTCGAAAATAAAATTAGTCATTTTGGTGTACAAGTGTATGGTAGCATTATCGCCATAAATACCATGATTCCTATTAGGATAATAGTAGGTATCAAACTGTTTAGTAGCTTTGATGAGTGCATTGGCCATTTCCACAGCATGTTGGAAGTGCACATTATCGTCTGCCATCCCATGTATCAATAAGTAATTGCCCTTGAGTCTGTCGGCAAAATATACAGGAGAATTATCTGCAAAACCTCTGGCATTTTCAGCTGTGGTGCGCATATACCTTTCTGTATAAACGCTATCGTACCACTTCCAGTTGGTGACTGGAGCAACTGCAATCGCAGCCTTAAAAACATCATTTCCCTTGAGAATACACAATGAAGACATGTATCCTCCATAACTCCAACCGTAGATACCTATCCGATTTTTATCTACATAAGGCTGACTACCCATGTATTTTGCTGCTTCTATTTGGTCTATTGTTTCATAATGTCCTAACTGCAAGTAAGTCATTTTTTTGAATTCTTCTCCGCGAGCGCCCGTACCTCGGCCATCTACGCATACGACGATATAACCTGCTTGTGCGATCATTTGATTCCACCAGTACCCTGTTCCTTTCCAGCTATCTGTAACCGATTGACTCCCGGGACCACTATATTGTGTCATAAATACGGGATATTTTCTAGTCGGATTGAAGTCTCTCGGTTTGATCATCCATCCATTAAGATTTATGTTTTCAGATGTTGTAAATGTAAAAAATTCTACGGGCGAAACACCATAGTTTTCCTGTATTTTACCATAGTTGATGTTGTCTTCTATGGTTCTGATTTTTTTACCCATTCTATCATATACTACGTAAGTTGGTGCAGTATTGATGGTACTATGGCTATTGGAAAAATAATCAAAAGTACTACTGAATTGCGCATTATTGGTCCCTGCTAGTGATGGTGTCAGATTTGTCAGATTTTTACCATCTAGATCTACAGAAAACACATGTTTTTCCATAGGAGACATTTCTGCAGCTTGGAAGTATACTTTTTTATT
>JBBRJL010000298.1:0-4408 GCA_038219375.1 Chitinophagales bacterium
ACCACGGATTTACATCCGTGGTTACTAATATTTCACCCCATTCGGGGTTATACCTGAATAGTTACGAAAAATTAATACTAACAACATATTCACCCATTGGACAAACATGAATTATGATTTTTTAAAATGAATCCGACCTTAATCTTTATTAGTGTCGGATTCTTACAGATTTCCCTTTAAAAAAGGATACGCAAATGGGTTTTTAATATAGTCAAGGGCCGATTATAACTTTACAAATTTCAAAACTGCTTGGGATTTTTGATCAAAAATAACATCAATAATATATGCTCCTGCGGTCAAATCAGTACATGAGATTTTATCACTTTTGTTCACGAGTCTACCTCGATTGACAATCTGTCCTTGTTGATTTTTGATCGTATATTTTATTTCTTCATAATCCAGAGCTCCAGTGTCAATCAATAGATCACTCACTGTAGGATTTGGATAAAATTTAACATCAATTTTATGACCTATCCATTGGATACTTTTCAGGATAAAGTCTCTTCCTATAGTATGGAATGCTTCATTGGTAGTGATTGGATCATTATAATCAAAATAAATTTTTGCTGAATTCTCTATTCTGTCTTCATCTAACAATGAGGTTGCTGGCAAGATTTTGTATTTTATAAACCCATGTGAAGCGACTTCATTCTCCGTGCTATCTACCAATAATATGTCATTAAATGTGAGAATAAGCTCCCGATCTTGACTAAATTGATAGGTATAAGGATGGCTCGATGAACCCATCTGTATTGTAGTAAGGTCAAGTGATTGTGGTATATAGTTTTTTATCCTTACAGTAAAAGCAGTATCTGTACCCGTATTTTGGAATCTAATAAGATACTCTAAGTTGACTTCTTTTTCGATATATTGTTTACTTCCGTATCCTTTGGGCATACCGAGTATGTCATTTGGATCGGATGAACCTATGCTTTCTTGACAATCTATATCCGTAAATATATCTCTATCCGCTTCTTCGAACTGTGTTACAAAACCGGTACTAAATTGTCCCGAACCATCATCTCCACAACCTTCTAGAGCTAGGGTCGCCAATTTCCCCAATGGATAATCTGTATCCTGACTAGTTATGACTCTATAACTCGAACCATCTGCGGGAAATTCTATCGTTTCTTCCTGTAAAATATCAAGTTGTAAGGTAGTAGGTGGTTTCATTACATCATCTTCCGTTACGATAAATCTCTTAGGTTCTTTCATTGCTCCCGTACCGGTATTAATGATTGTAAAAATTACCTTTCCATTATCTTCATCACACTCAACGTTTATAGATATTTCTGAACCTGACCAAGAAGATGGAACCACACATGGTTCGTTAGGGAAAGTAGTAGCTGTCACACAGTGTGTCTGTCCAAGGACAGTAGTTTCGCAACTGAGATTGAACACAATTTTAATAGTACCATTTTCATTTATATCGAGATCTCCCAGCTCAAAAACGATCTTTTGGCCAGATATGGCGTAATTTAGAAAGTCTGTACTTAGGAAAACAAAGTCATCGTCAAAGTCAACTTCTACAAAGGTATTTTCTGCGACTTGAGTTCCTTGGTTTTCATAAAATAACGTGTAAGTATTGTCAAAACACCTCCTAAGAAACGGAGTAGATATATCAGTCTTAATAAATGGGCAATCCACCGATGCATTAGCAACAAAATCCTGTATAAGTTGACCACCATCAGTCAATGTAATAGGAATAGCATCGTTACAAACTTGCCACAATTCATTTTTGGGTAGCAACTTGATGGTATAATCTCCTGCTGGTAATCCGAATGAATACTCCCCATTTTGATCCGTAGATCGATAATACGTTTTTGTCTGTGATGTCAATTCTAGCAGCCAATTATTAAGTAACGGATCTAATGACTCAGCATTACAATCTTTATTTATATCATGAGTAACTTTGCCAGATATTTGCCCTGAATTGGTAGTGAATGTTACTGAAGAGACCAGAAAGCATAATTCTACGAATAGGTCATTGATAAATTCTATAGGAAGGTTTGTCTCAGAAATATCCAAAAACGATGTAGCTCCAACTTGAAGTGCTGAAAATCTTAGTTGGACTAAATTACTAAAATCCGGAAGAGATATTGAAGATGAAGCACTTATCCATGACATCCTTATATTACCATTGTCAAGTATAGATAGATTACCATCATTAAAATTGGGGAGGGAAGAACTAACTGATTCATACATTAATACATCACTATCGTAGTTGAGTCCAAATTGGAACCCTGCGATTTGTTGGAAATTTTGTATTTGTACATCCACGATGATATCTGGGCCATCATACGAATATTGAAGGCTGAGTTTTACTGTGTCTGGACATTGTGCCCACAAACCTACTTGGGGGAGTAGGCTGAGGAACAATATTAATGTTACGTTTTTCATGCGTTTTGAGTCTGTGATATGGGTTAAAGATTAAAAACAGTACAAATATCTATATTAATCTTATACAATAAAATAACATTTTATTACATTTGTAGTCCAAATGACCTTGTGAATAATTAGTTATATGCTGTTAATCAATTAAATAGTTCATATATTTGTAGTTTTTAATACACCTTTGATGAAAACAAAATTTGAGCATTTGCTCTCTACTTTGAGTCCAAAAGATACTGAAACCATTATTTCGTTGATTCCAACCATAATTATGGAAGGAAATATAAAGCATGTCGAATATTTTGAATTTCGACTCAATCACATTCTTGATGAGAAAAAGAATATACCAATCTCCGAACGATTGTTGATGAGCGACCTTACAAAAATGATGGAGAAATACATTGTAATTAAAAATTCACTGACATCTACCTTTCATATAAATAATACATTGTTGCAACATTACAGAATACACGAAAATGAAAAACTGTTTTCTGACCACTATAATCTTATACAAAACCAACCAGAACTGCTATCAAAAAACGAAACATCTTATCAGCAAAATGCAGATTTATTGTACCAAAAGTGGCAATTCGATCAAGTAAAAAGTAGGTTTTCCAATGCAGAAGCTGAAGATATCATTCACCATACGGATGTTTCAATCATAAGTAAAAAGCTAATGCAAACCGTCACTTTTGCAACACAATCATCGCTTATTTCCAAAAAAATAAACACGAATTTTACAGAATATATCGAGCCATATTTACTCGAGAATAATTATTTGGCTTATCCGTGTATCGCTCTTTATTATTACGCATGGAAGCTAATTATCTATCCTGATGATGTCTCTTGGTTTGAAAAATTTAATGAAATACTTGAGCCCAATGAACATTTTTTTCCAAACGAGGAACTAAAAAATCTTTATTTTCAAGCTATAAATTATTGTATCAGAAAACATAATTCAGGAGATAAAGCTTTCAGCCAAAGACTACTTAATTATTATAAAGCAGCTCTCGAAAAAAAGTATCTGCTCACCAATGGATATTTATCAAAAAACACCTACCGGAATATCAATACCATAGCGCTTCGTATGGGAGAGTATGATGAAGCTATGGAAATCAGTAAAGCAAATGTAAAATATCTGAGGAAAGAAGAAAAAGATAGTGCTTTTAGTTTTAATATGGCCAATATCTACTATGGGACCAAAAGATATACAGATGCTTTGGAATCATTGAGAGCGATAGAATTTGATGATCACTTGTCCAATTTATTTGCTAAGACACTTATGCTTAAAATATACTATGAAACAAAATCTGAAAGACTTCTTGACTCACATCTAGATGCCATGAATATCTATCTCACTAGAAAAAAAATCATAGGTTACCATAGGACTAATTATTCAAATATCGTCAAATTCACCCGAAAACTCATAAGGCTGAATAGATTCGACCAAAAAGCAAAAGATAAACTTGCTGAACAAATTCGTACCGAAAAATTGTTACCTGATAGAGATTGGTTATTGAGACAAGTGGAAGGTTGATGGTTTCCATTTAAATTATCAAGTTATCCGGACAATGACTAAGTCAAATTTAGTCTTTTTCCAAAATAAATCCTACTCTAAAATCTTTTTGGACGTTGGAGTCGCAAGAATTAGGTGTGATAGATAAAAATTTGAGCTTGAAAAAATCAAACGGTTCCTCATCAATAGTTTTTTCTGATGAGCCGAAGGAATACTCATAAGACTTACCGTCTGCCGTCACTGACATATGTACGATAAATTCACCTTCCCAGATACAATCTGCATTACATGGGCAAAGTTGGTTGTCTACTTTATCTATTATAACATGGTTTTTATCGTCAACACAATACTGTTCTCCAACTTCCGCAATAAATGCTTTGTTATACTCAATAGACGTGCAGTCTGAATTGTTTTTGGTGCACGATGTTAAAACTGATAATAAAGCTAATAAAAATAAAGCTCTCATGTTATTAAATTTTAGAAGGAATAATTTATATTCTG
>JBBRJL010000299.1:0-4395 GCA_038219375.1 Chitinophagales bacterium
CTTTCGCTTCAGCTTCATGGTCGGGTGTACCAAGGACTACTACTACTTTCACCTTACCAGTACCGTGCGGTAGAGACACCGTACCCCTGATTGCTTGATCCGCTTTTCTAGGATCTACACCCAAACGGATATGAAGATCAACAGAAGCATCAAATTTTGTCGTATTGACCTCCTTCACGAGTGCTACTGCATCCTTTAAGGCATACAACTTGGTCGAGTCAACTTTAGCATTTGCAATCTGCCTTTTTTTACTAACTTTTGCCATTTAAATAAATTTTAAGGTATTAGCGTTATTTATTTAAAAATAACTCCCTTACCGATGAATAATAAATTATACTTCTTCTACTACCACTGGATTGCCCCAAGGAGCATCTCCGCTAATAGTGATTCCCATGCTCCTAGCAGTCCCTGCTACCATTTTCATAGCAGACTCAACTGTAAAAGCATTAAGGTCTTTCATTTTGTTTTCTGCAATACCCCTTACCTGATCCCAAGTAACAGAAGCTACTTTGTTACGGTTAGGTTGAGCAGAACCACTTTTCAATTTAGTGATTTCTATCAGCTGAATTGCTGCAGGTGGTGTTTTTACAATGAAATCAAAAGACTTATCTTTATAAACAGTAATTAGTACCGGTAAAATCTTACCAATACTATCTTGTGTTTCTGCGTTAAATCTCTTGCAAAATTCCATTATATTCAAACCCTTCGAACCTAAAGCAGGTCCTACTGGTGGTGCTGGATTTGCTTGTCCTCCTTTCACCTGAAGCTTTACGTATGTTTGAATTTCTTTTGCCATTTTACTATCTGGTTTATTAAAAATTAATACAATAGACTTTAGGGAAGCATCAAAAATGATCTAAAGTCAGGTTTATTTTACGATTGTTTTTCTACTTGCATATAATTCAATTCCACTTCTGTCCCTCTTCCAAATATTTTTACAATTACTTTTAATTTTTTCTTGTCTTCATTTACTTCTTTGACATCACCTATAAAATCATTGAATGGACCGTCAATAATTCTGATGGTTTCACCAACCAGAAATGGTTCTATCATTGCAGCGGAAACATCCTGTGAATCGTCAACTTTACCTAACATCCTATTAGCTTCAACTTGAGTCATAGGAATAGGATGACTTTTACCTAAGAAATGAATAACATTCAACACATTAGATATAGTCTGAACTATTTCACCAGAAAATTTAGATTGCAATGCTTCAACAAGAATGTAACCTGGCAAAATATTTCGCTCAAGGATAACTTTTTTGCCATTTCTGATTTTATATACTTTTTCTGATGGCACCAACACCTGAGTAACAATGTCTTCCCATTTATTACGTTGTATTTCAAGCTCTATACGTTCTTTAATACTTTTTTCCTTACCACTTACTACCCTTAATGAGTACCACTTCTTATCTTCAGACATTGTAAATATGTTTAGCGTTCGATTACAATGAATATATTGCTTTCAAACCAGAATTGAATACAGTATCAAAAAGTAAAACTACCAAAGAAATGATAATTGTACAAACTATTACCAACCTTGCGTTACTGAATAACTCAGGCCATGTAGGCCAAGTAACATGGTTAATAAGTTCATCATAACTCTCTCTAAGGTATAGTCTGATATTCTCCATTTTTAAAAAATTTTAATTTCTGTAATCAGAAACAATTAATTAATATAAGCAGGGGAGACAGGTCTCGAACCTGCAACCTACGGTTTTGGAGACCGCCACTCTACCAATTGAGCTACTCCCCTAAAAAATAAAGTTACACTAGGAAACTCTACCAAAATGAAAAATTAAGTACTTGTGAAAGTACTTAATTTTTCAATATTTTAAAACTATAAAAGTATTAAAACCTAGGAAATAATCTCAGTTACCTGACCTGCACCTACAGTTCTACCACCTTCTCTGATCGCAAAACGAAGACCTTTCTCCATTGCAATTGGGTTTATTAACTTAACTTCTAAAGATACGTTGTCTCCTGGCATTACCATCTCAACGCCATCTGGCAATTTAACATCACCAGTTACGTCAGTAGTTCTGAAGTAGAACTGAGGTCTGTAACCATTAAAGAAAGGCGTATGTCTACCACCTTCGTCCTTACCAAGTACATAAATTTCGCACTTGAAATGAGCGTGTGGCTTCACAGAACCTGGCTTAACGATAACCATACCTCTTCTGATCGCTTCTTTATCAATACCTCTTAAAAGGATACCAGCGTTGTCACCAGCCTCACCTCTCTCTAGGATTTTTCTAAACATCTCCACACCAGTTACCGTTGATGTCAAAGGCTTGTCACCAAACTTCTGCATACCGATAATTTCTACAGGATCACCAGTATTGATAACACCTCTTTCAATTCTACCAGTCGCAACAGTACCTCTACCAGTGATAGAGAACACGTCTTCAATTGGCATCAAGAATGTCTTATCTACATCTCTTATAGGCTCAGGAATGTGAGCATCTACTGCAGCCATAAGATCTAAAATCTTTTGTTTTGCAGCAGGTTCGCCTTCTAGAGCTTTGATAGCAGATCCTTGAATGATCGCAGCGTTGTCACCGTCAAATTGGTAAGCGCTAAGAAGCTCTCTTATTTCCATTTCAACAAGTTCCAGCATTTCTGGATCGTCAACAAGGTCTACCTTGTTCATAAACACCACTACAGCAGGAACACCAACTTGTCTAGCAAGAAGGATGTGTTCTCTAGTTTGTGGCATCGGACCATCAGTCGCAGCACATACTAATATCGCACCATCCATTTGCGCAGCTCCCGTAACCATGTTTTTCACATAATCGGCGTGACCTGGACAATCTACGTGAGCGTAGTGTCTGTTTACGGTTTCATACTCTACGTGAGCAGTGTTGATAGTAATACCTCTTTCCTTTTCTTCTGGGGCAGCGTCGATAGAATCGTAATCCTTCTTCTCGGCAAAGCCTAACTCAGAGAGCACGTAAGTAATAGCGGCAGTAAGTGTCGTCTTACCGTGGTCAACGTGACCAATCGTTCCGATATTTACGTGTGGTTTGGTTCTTAAAAATGTTGATTTAGCCATCGGTGAAAATTTTTCTGAACTTTAAATATTATGAATAAATGATATACTTGTAAAATGAGCCAATGAAGGGATTTGAACCCTTGACCCCTTCCTTACCATGGAAGTGCTCTACCCCTGAGCTACATCGGCCAATAAAAAATTAGCTCCGGGTGATTGAAAAATGGAGCGGAAGACGAGACTCGAACTCGCGACCCTCAGCTTGGAAGGCTGATGCTCTACCAACTGAGCTACTTCCGCAAATTCAATTAATAGCAGTGGAAAATGTGGGGATGATAGGAATCGAACCTATTCAGCCTAAGCAACAGATTTACAGTCTGCCCCGTCTCTCCAACTTCGGCGCATCCCCTTCTCACTTATGAGCCGATGGAGGGATTCGAACCCCCGACCCGCTGATTACAAATCAGCTGCTCTGGCCAACTGAGCTACATCGGCATACTATTATTACGTCAATTTTTCAAACTACAATTGGATCTTTTTCCAAAAGCGATGCAAAGGTATGTGTTTATCACATATAAAAAAAACTTTATGACAAAATTTTATAAAATATTTTATCAATATCTTTATCACTTTGTAAACCTATTTAAACATGGTGTTTATTTTCAATAAGTTAGCTGAAAAATTATCAGGAAAATATTAAAAAAAAAAAAGAGACCAACATTTCTTGAAGGTCTCCTTTTCTTTTGAATAACTTTAATTTACCTTACTTCCTGTACTTTTTCATTCAACTTCTTGAGTTGTCTCTTGATATTATCCAATGCATCATCAAAGGATGCTTCAAAAACTTTATCCGTATCTGTCGCTATTAAGGTATGACCCGGAACATTCAGTTTGATTTCAATAACTTTGTCTTTTACCTGTCCCGAATTTTCTAACTTAAGATATATTGTGGCTTGCAAAATCTTGGGATAAAATTTTACAAGTTTTTGAAGCTTATCACTAATATAATCCTTCAACTTCTGATCTGCAGTAAAATGTACCGCTTGAAATGTTATTTGCATACTTCAAAAAATTTTATAGGTTAATAATAATTTAATACAGAAAATATAAATACTAAACGAAATTATGAAATATTAAGTTTATAAAATTGTTAATAAATTGTAAATTTAAGTATCAATGCTTGATCTTGGATGTGCCTTACCATACGCTTCCTTCAACTTACTGATACTATTATGTGTATATACTTGAGTTGCTGCTAGACTTGCATGACCCAATAATTCCTTAATCGCATTTAAGTCTGCTCCCCTATCCAACATATGTGTGGCAAATGAATGTCTGAGTGTATGTGGACTTTTTTTACTTAAAGATGTAACCGATGACAGTTTTTTATTCACAATACTATGA
>JBBRJL010000300.1:0-4383 GCA_038219375.1 Chitinophagales bacterium
ATCCGGCGAGAACAGAAAGTCCTGCAGATAGCCGAGCACGTGCTTGCGTTGCCCGCCAACCTCGATCCAGTCGGCGCCGTCGGCGATGCTGTCGAAGACGCTCCGCTCCGGATCGAGTTGCTCACGAAGCTGGTCGAAGTACGCGGTCTCGAGGCTGGTGCCGAGTCGAATCGTCCCGGAATCCGGGTCGAGCTCGCCGAGTAGCAGGCGTAGCAGCGTGGTCTTGCCGGAGCCGTTTGGTCCGATGAGCCCGCCATCAAATAAGCAAATCTACCAAATAATAAAATTCACCAAATCCGCCAATAAACAAATCCCCAAAGCCACCTCTAAAGCTTATTTTCATTGATCAAATCCAATAATTCATCCCGATAATTTTTGCCTATCGGGAGTTGCTTGATTTTACCTGCTTCCATGAGTTCGACCATATTTCCTAGGATTGCAGTGATCTTTTTTATATTTACAATAAATGATCTGTGTACCCTTTTGAATTTTGAAACTGGCAATCGATCTTCAAGACTTTTCATGGTCTGTAGGGTGATGACTCTTCCCCCTTCTTGTCTAATGATGACATAATCTTTGAGACCTTCTATATAAAGGATTTCATCGTAATTGACCTTTACAAGTTTTTTATCTGCCTTGACAAAGAAAAAGTCTTCCGCAACATCGTGGGTATCATTTTCGTGGTCAATGTGTTTGGCGGATAGTTTTTCTGAGACTTTATTGACAGCTTTTAGAAATCTTTCTAGCGAAATCGGTTTCAATAAATAATCCACGGCATTGAGTTCGAATCCTTCTACAGCATAATCAGGATACGCAGTTGTAAAAACAACACAAGGTGGATTGGACAATGTCTTTAGGAAGTCAATACCCGATAGTTGTGGCATCTGAATATCCAAAAACATCAAGTCCACATGATTGTTTTTCAGTGCTTCGTTGGCTTCAAATGCATTTTCACACTTCTTAATTAGTTGGATATCAGGTATTTGTGAAATATATGTTTCCAATACTTCTAGCGCCAATGGTTCGTCATCTACTATTATTGCGTTGATCATTTTGAATTGTTTTGAAGTGAATTAATTATTAATAAGGTTAAGATTGAGTTCTATTTTGTAAGTATTTGGACTTTCTTTGATATCAAGCTGGTGAAGATTTGGGTAAAGAATATCCATCCTACGTTTCACATTTACAAGACCAATACCACCTGATCTTTTTTCATTAATCTTAGGAAGTGACGGCGATTTGCTGTTTTCAAGTACCATCTGAAGGTCATTAGCTACCACATTGAGTTCCAAATTGACAAATCCTTGAGTCACCTGATTATTTATACCATGTTTGAATGAATTCTCTATAAAAGGTATTAATATCAACGGTGATATTTTTTGCGTGTTAATATCACCACTTATTTTGAAATCAATGAGCATCTTACTACCATGTCTCAGTTTTTCGAGTTCAAGATAGTTTTGCATATAGTTGATTTCCTTACTGAGTGGTACTTCTTTTTCATTGCACTCATAGAGCATATATCGCATCATTTCTGACAGTTTCAAGACTATTTCAGGTGCGAGATCAGATTTTTTTAACGTAAGTGCATATAGACTATTCAGGGTATTGAAGAGGAAATGTGGATTGATTTGTGATTTTAAAAATCTCAATTCTGATTGTAATGTCCGGCTTTCTAGATCTTTTTTTTCTCGCTGTTGTACGATCCAGTCATTCATGATCATGTATATAGTAGTAGATGTTCCAACAAGAAAAGTCGTAAAAAAGATAAAAAATCGATTTGCCATAAAACTTGATTGCAATTCAGTATTCGATGAAGTAACGATATAAAAACAGGTCAATTTAATCGGCGTAAGTAATAATGCCACTAGAACTAAAGTTCCGAAATGCAAAAGTAGATTTTTATCCTTTAGATATTTGGGGAATAAAACAAAATAATTAATGTAGGCTATAATAACAAAAAAACCAATATTGACCAAGTCAGTATAAAAAGCATCACGCCATCCCATACTTGACACACCTGTCAAAAACACCACCACAAAGGAGACTAGCCAAAACACTACATGGTAGAATGATGGCGTTTTTACCCATGCTTTGAATATCTTATTAATGTCTGCCTTACCGGAAACCATATATTAAATTTATCAAAAAAGAGAAGCTATCCCAAAATCATCAACAAAGATACAAAAAGATCAATGGTAGCACCACCTTTTATTAGACAAAGGCCTTGGATCATTAGATGAAATTTATTTTAAAAATAATCAGGATTGAATTTTTACTAACATGAACGATTATTTTTGCCAAGGATTCCATTTAGTTAGTCATATTCATGAAGAAAAACATAGTGATTGAGAATAGGTGAATGTAATATCTAGGAAAGCTAGAGTCGTTGCTAAATCAATATCAATAAAATTACTACCTTTGCACCCGTATGAGAAGAGAAAAATATAATAGTGGAGGTATAGTGGTCATTTTTGAAGATAATCATCTGATCGCTGTCAACAAACCCGTCGGTACTTTGGTACACGGTGACGAAACAGGTGATGACACCCTTGCGGATGCCGTAAAACGATACATAAAGGTAAGGTATAAAAAACCAGGAGATGTTTTTTTGGGTGTCATCCATAGATTAGACAGACCTGTGAGTGGTGTTGTGGTTTTTGCAAGAACATCAAAAGCACTCATTAGAATGAATAAAATGCTTCAGGAAAAGACCATCGATAAAAAATACTTGGCCATCGTAGGCAAACGACCTGATGAATTTTCTGGCACGCTTACCCATTATCTTGTTAAGGACGAGGTGAAAAACATAGTACGAGTGCATGCAAGTGCTAGAACAGGTACCAAAGAAGCCATCCTACATTACCAATTGAAAGGCGAACTCGACGGGAAGGTACTATTGGAAGTCAAGCCTATTACGGGTAGATCTCATCAGATCAGAGCACAACTGAGCAAAATTGGTTGTTGGATAGTGGGTGATTTGAAATATGGGGCAACTTATCCGTTAGATAATAAATCTATTGGTCTCCATTGCAAAGAAATGTCATTCATGCATCCCGTTAAGAATGAGCCAGTTGTCATCACCGCTGACCAACCAAAAAGCTTTCCTTGGAATATTTTTTCAATAGAGTCTCAAGAAAAATTTTGAATTGTCAAAAAACGTCGTACTTTTGCGACGTGAGGGACATACGGTCTGCTCCTTCTGAACTCCCCCAGGGCAGAAATGCAGCAAGGGTAGGAGGTTGAGCGACTCGGTGTGTTTCCTCACACTTTTCTATAAAAAGCCATTCCCTTCCATAAGCACAAAATAATATTAAATGAAATTTTTTATCGATACCGCCAATCTTGATCAGATTAAAGAAGCTATTGACTTAGGAATTCTTGACGGCGTAACTACCAATCCATCTTTGATGGCAAAAGAAGGTATCTCAGGCGAAAAAAATATCATTGCACATTATAAAAAAATATGTAAAATAGTAGAAGGTGATGTCAGTGCGGAGGTGATTTCTACAGACTTCAAAGGCATGATCGAAGAGGGCGAAAGACTTGCGGACCTTGCAGATAATATAGTGGTGAAAATTCCAATGATAAAAGAAGGTATAAAAGCCATTTCGTATTTTTCTGAAAAAGGAATCAGTACCAATTGTACTTTAGTATTTTCAGCAGGTCAGGCCATCCTTGCAGCAAAAGCAGGTGCTACTTATTTGTCACCATTTGTAGGAAGGGTAGACGACATTTCTTGGGATGGAATCAAATTGATCGAAGAGATTGCTTCTATCTATGCTATCCAAGGATATATGACTGAAATTCTTGCAGCATCCATACGTACTCCACTTCACATCGTACAGGCTGCCAAAGCGGGCGCTGATGTCGTCACTTGCCCATTGTCTTCTATAGTTGGATTGTTATATCATCCGCTTACAGATATAGGTTTGGCTAAGTTTCTCGAAGACCACAACAAAGCGAATAAAAAGTAATAGAATATTTAGCTTATCTACTCAAAAAGCAGTCATATAGCCGTTATTTTCTAATATGACGACACTTTTACAATTCTTAAAACTATTATTACAAACGATATTATAAAGTTTTCGTAATTTGCCATTCGAAATTAAATAAAGGTAAATTTGCGTTATATCTTTTTGATATTATACCTCACTTTCCATTTCATTTTGGATGCCCAACAACCCTTTACTTGTAAAGGGCAATACTACTTAAGTCTTACTAAAAGCGGGAGTAAAAGTTCTGGTCTCTATGAGGTCAAAATTTCAGAAAATGGCCAGAATATTTATTTGGATACCATATCTTCAGGTTTAAATCTTGTACTGAATGGTATGGGCTATCGCATTACAGATAATCTCATTTATGGTGTAGATCCATCTACAG
>JBBRJL010000301.1:0-4379 GCA_038219375.1 Chitinophagales bacterium
AGAATCTCAATTTTACGTTGTAATTTTGCCATCCGTGATTTTAAATTTATTTATAACTTGTCATAAATGATTGTATAATGATGTTGAGATATATAATAACCTTGATAATGGTTTCCTTCATTTTTTCGTGTAAAAATGCCAAGACACCCGATGTCAGCCACATTGCTTCAGATGTTGAGATCATTCGCACTGAAAGCGAACTATCAGCTATAAAATCCATCTCTGACCTTACTTCGCTACAGCAAAAACATCGCTCATTCTATACAATATATTTTCCAGAAGTATTGTCTATAAGTAATGCAAACAATCCCGATAGTTTGTATGCTGTAATTTCTGAATTTATGAGAGATACTCTGATTTCAAAAATATTTGGACAAGTAGAAGCGAAGTTTTCAGATCTATCTTCTGTAAAGAATGAAGCAAATAAGATGTATCAATACCTTCAATACTACTTTCCACTTCAGGTTTCTGTGCCAAATATATATACTTTTGTATCAGAATATGGTTATCAAGCATTTATTTTTCAGGACGATAATGGAAATGATGGTATTGGCATTGGTTTAGATATGTTTTTGAGTCCCGACATAGATTACAAAGTGATCAATCCGGACAATACAAATTTTTCATCTTACATTACACGAACATGGAATAGAGACCATATCGTTCCCAAAATAGCGGACTTACACATCACAGAATTAATAGGCGATGCACCGGGCCACAAAATGTTGGATCAGATGGTTCATAATGGCAAAGCATTGTATATCAAGGAATTAATTTTGCCCAATGTGCAGGATAGTTTGATTTTTGAATATACTGGAGCTCAGTTGAAATGGTGTCATGATAATGAATTACAGATGTGGTCGTTTTTTCTAGATAAAAAGTTGTTTTACGAGTCCAATCCTGTGAAAATCGGTAAATATGTCAATCCCAGCCCCAATAGTCCTGATATGCCGGCCGAATCTCCCGGTAGAACTGCTAATTTTATTGGATACAAGATCGTAAAAGCTTTTATGGAGCGATATCCAGAAACCACCCTTGCTCAGCTTATTGCGATTACGGATAGCCAAGAATTGATGGAAAAATCCAAGTATAAACCAGCAAGAAAATAGATATTCATCTTGAATAGAGCATTTTGGAATATTATTTGTTATAAACTAAATATAAAAACATAATCAAATGAGTAATCGATCGATACCCTTGGTAGATTTAGCAAAATTCGTATACGGAACTGAGTCAGAAAGAACAGCGTTTGTCAACCATCTTGGGGATGCTTTCCATAAAGTAGGTTTTGTAGGCGTCATTAATCATGGTATTCCACAGCGCAAAATAGATGCTTTTTATGATGCATCCAAGATGTTTTTCAGTATGCCAGTCTCTATTAAAGAAAAATATGAGGTCAAAGGTCTAGCAGGGCAAAGAGGATATACTTCTTTCGGAAAGGAACACGCAAAACAATCTAAAGTAGCAGACCTGAAGGAGTTTTTTCAGATAGGCCAGTTTGTAAATGAAGACCACCCACTTAAATCAGAGTATCCCGAGAATGTAGATGTGTCAGAATCTCCAGAATTTTATGGTCAAGGAAAAGAATTGTATAAGGCATTTGAAGAAACAGGCGGACATTTGCTCCGAGCTATAGCCCTGCACTTGGGATTAGATGAAAAATATTTTGATGATAAAATTGAGGATGGGAATAGCATTCTTAGGTCTATACATTATCCACCGATTACAGCAGAACCAAAATCAGCCATCAGATCTGAACAACACGAAGATATCAATCTTATTACTCTTCTTGTAGGTGCTTCAGCAGGTGGATTACAATTGTTAACATCAGATAATGAATGGTTAGAAATCCTACCCGAAGAAGGCGAAATAGTCATCAATGTGGGTGATATGCTGCAGAGACTCACAAATAATTATCTAAAATCGACCACACACAGAGTAGTCAACCCACCTAAAGAACAATGGCACGTGCCGAGATTGTCAATTCCTTTTTTCTTACATCCTAAGAGTAAAATGGATCTTACTTGTCTGCCATCTACTATCACAGTAGAGCGGCCACTTGCATATGAACCTATCACAGCGGGAGAATATCTTGACGAAAGATTGAGAGAGATCGGGCTTAAAAAATAAATTTATTGGAAAATATTTAATGTAAATTTCCTAGTAAAAAAGTTGCCGAACTAATTTCTTTTGTTAAAAATGAGTACATAAGTTACAAAGTATTGCTTTGCATCTTGATATGTTGTATCTTTGCAATCCAAAATAATAAATAAAATGTTTAATTTAATATTCGGTTTAGGTGGTCAGGAACTATTAGTTGTGGGTCTTATCATATTAGTTTTCTTCGGGGGTAAAAAAATTCCTGAACTAATGAAAGGTCTAGGAAGTGGTATCCGTGAGTTCAATAATGCCAAGAATAATATCGAAGCGGAAGTAAAAGAAAACATGAAAGAGATCGATGCTAAGAAGCAGTAAGATCTCTTAGTAAATCTCGTCTGGCTATCCGCCGCTGCGGGTGAATGACATTTTCTTTTAAGATTGAAGAATGTTCTGAGTGCTTAAAAAAATAGTAAAGCGTAGCGTTTCCGTATAGGTGAATGTTGCGCTTTTTAAATTGTAATTCCACCAAGGAAATTTAAATTGGAAATCATTAAAATTATGGATTATTAACAAGAGACTTTTAGTATTGAAATTCATTGTTACTAATCGATAAAGATTTTTTCTATCGATAATTTTTCAAAAATTACTTCAATTTATCAAGTGCATTTGCTAGTTTATCCAATGATTTAGTTAATGCCATCACAATATCCTTATCATTTATTACAATATTGCCTGTGCCAGATGAATAATCTCCATTGTTCACAATTGTAGTTCCTTGAGATTTAAAAAATAACGATGGATCAAATTCTAGTTTCTCAGATATTGTCTTGATCTCTTGAAGACTTGGTGCTCTCTCACCATACTCTATTTTTTTATAAGTGTTCACCGCTATTGAAAGCCAATCTGCCATTTGCTCTCTGCTGATATTCCTATTTTCTCTCATCTTTTTGATCAATAATCCTACTTCCATATACGAATTTTTAATATTAGTAAAATCAAAATGTTGGATAAATATAGTCAAATGTTGGACAAATAAACCAATTTTTTGACGACAATCTGTATAATTGTCACCATACCTTTGTTTTATTATTAAAATCATGCAAAATATGTAATTTATGAAACAAAAAATAACCTTTTTAATGTTATGGCTTATGATGATAAGTAGTTATAACATATATGGGCAACGGGAGAAGGGAAATGGTCAGAGAATGAATACTGGTTTTGAGTATGAAGATTGTGGATGTCTGGGCAGTTTTGATCTTACAATTTATGATGGACTTATTTCTCCTTACGGAGGAAATGCAGTGTCATACGGAGTAAGGGCTACAAAAGGGGCTGTTACTGTTGCGAATTTAAATGATACTAATGGTGACACATACCCAGATTATATGGTGGATAATGGTTCTGGTACTTCGAAGGGATTTAATGAAATAGATCTTATGAGATTAGATATTAATCTTACTGGAGTTTTTACAGAAAAATGCGCTACTTTTAAACTAAAATATAAAGGGAAAATAAAATTTTGGCAGTTGCCAACTAAACAAATTGCAGCACCTATAGAATATGAGATAGCGACTATGGCAGCTGTTACTACAGTGTGGGTTGAAGCATATGATGTAAGTACTTCAGTAAAAGATATTGAGATAGAAGCAGTAGTAGAATGGGAAGATAATGGTACCATAAAATCAAAAATGTATGATTTAGTTAAGGCAACAGCTATTTGGGTACAACCAGTAAATAATGGAAATAATGGAAAATATACATCAAGATTAAGTACCCCTAATCCAGCATCAATTGGATTGGATGAAAGTTGTTTAGCCCACCTCATAGATAAAGTATTTATTTCAATAGATGGAACAAAGTTTGGATTAGGAAAAAACACAGTATACACAGAGCCGCCAATAGGAGGCCCGTGTGGTATTAATGGTTGGGGAAGTACTTCATGTATTGTCTCTGATCCAGTGTATTCTGGTAAAGATGGGTCATATGGAGGTAGAATTCTTATTGGTTTTGAAATCCTTCCACTTGACTTAAAAAATCATTTCACAACTTTAGGTATAAAATTTAACGTAACTAGAAGAATTTCAAAGATAGATAGAATATTTAGGTATGGTGATAAGACATGGGGAGCCGCTACTACTACGGGTTTTCCAAACTTTTTAGATCAATCAAATGACGATTTAGATGATTTCGACGGAGATAATAATCCAACTACAAATGGTAAACTTTTTTCTTTTGACAATCCTTCAAATGCACATTATGGAAACACTTATTTTGGG
>JBBRJL010000302.1:0-4374 GCA_038219375.1 Chitinophagales bacterium
TTCCTTGCTTCTCTGTGCTTTGATGGCTCTAGCGATATAAATGCTTCCGAACTGCTGAAACTGCCATATATGCACCATCTCGTGGATAAAGATGGCTTTATCTATTTGCCTGAGATAGTTTATCGTATTAAAACTCACATATGCAAGGGCTATTTTTCTTGTTCCAAATCTTGCCCCTGTATCTACTTTTACCAATTCATATCGAATGGAAGCTCCAAAAATAGATGTAGCCATAGCTTTTTCTTGAATCGTCAATGGTCTAGTAGTTCTTTTTATAATAGAGAAAACCGTCTCATAGACTTCTGGCATCGCTACAATATCCATGATATAAAATCCTGTATCGACAAACCATTCTAAAACACTTTTTGGAGGGAATTCATTAGCAATAGGTCTATAAAATAGATATATAAAGTGTCGCCACAACCTTTTAATCCTTACGGGCAATTCGCTAAAATAATAAAATATTTTATTCATGCTGTACTATTCAAACCTTAATGCTTTGATTGGCGTGATCCTGGTCACAAGCATGGTCGGTAAGACTAGAAATATCAAGGTAACTATAAATGTTCCAATATTGAGCATTAAAATAGTCGTAACATTGATTTCGATAGGAGCGGTACTTAAATAGTAGTTGGCTTCGTCAAGTTTTATAAATTGAAAATGTTTCTGAAGGTAAGCAATTCCTAAACCAAGGATGTTACCTGCTATCAGACCGAAAAAAACAATATATCCCGCATTGTAAATGAAAATTTTTCTTACCCGCCAATTATTCATACCCAATGATTTGAGTATCCCGATCATTTGTGTCCTTTCTAATATGAGAATAAGTAGTACCGTAATCATATTGATAATCGCTACCAAGATCATGAGTTGGAGAATAATTGTTTCGTTAATATCCTGAAGACTAAGCCATTCAAATATACTTGGGAATTTTGATCTGATGGATTCAGCATAAAATTTCTGTGGCAAAATCTCATAATAAATATATTCGGAAAAAATATCCAAATCATTGACATTATCCAGCACAACTTCCATGCCTTGCACTTGGCTCGTATCCCAATTTAGAATGTCTTGCAACTTATGGATGTCTACGATGCCAAATCTTTTGTCGTATTCTTCCAGTCCAGTATTATAGATCCCACATATTTGAAATCTTTTTTTGATTCTAGCATTGTCCCTTATGAAGCTTATTATTACTTTATCTCCAGTCTTCAAAAACATCTTGTCTGCAATATTTTTTGATATCAAAAGATCTGTCGACATGGAGTCTTTTATATAGCTGACTTGGCTGCCATCTAAGATGTATTTGCTCATAGCTGCCCAATTGTATTGTGCATCTACACCTTTGAGTAATACGCCGTGGAAGTTATCTTTAGTACTCAACATGGCAGGAGATATGATGTATGGATAGACACCTTTTACACCACCAAGCGTAGTTTTTTGCTGTACCTTACCTTCGAGTTTAAAGCCAAGAATACTAGCTTGATTTTCGTAATCTATCTGTTTGATATCTCTGATCTGCTCGTAATAGATATCCGTTTTTTCGATGGGAGATAACTCAAAGTTCCTATTAATATTGCTATCGGTAATGTGGATATGTCCCCAGAAACCAAATATTTTGTCTGAAATCTCTTTTTTGAAGCCTGCAATGATCGCTGTAGTCAGTATCATCACCGTAAGACTCACAGCAATAGCGGCGATAGCAATCCTAATGATCACCTTCGTAAATGACCCCGAATTGGTGAGTGCGATCCTTTTAGCTATAAAATGCTCAATATTCATCTACCTTAATATGCCAGTTTCGGTATAAAACTTTACTTTTGTCCTTTCAAAAAATGCAAAGATAATGAATTTTATAGAAGAATTGAGATGGAGGGGAATGTTGCACGATTCTACACCTGGCGTAGAAGAACTGCTCAATAGCAAAAAAATAGTGGGTTACATCGGTTTTGACCCTACCGCACCGAGCATGACGATAGGGAATTTTGTTCAGATCATGTTGTTGAAATTATTCCAATTATCAGGACATCAGCCTATCGTATTGATGGGTGGCGCTACGGGTAGGATAGGGGACCCATCATTCAAAGATAAAGAAAGAGACCTAAAATCGTATGATGAATTGGATAGTAATCTGGCATTTCAGAAGGAGCAGATCAAAAAGTTTCTTGATTTCGAAGGGCCAAATGCTGCAATCATTGTCAATAATCATGACTTTTATAAGGATATGAATGTCCTTGACTTTTTGAGAGACGTGGGTAAGACACTTACAGTCAGCTATATGATGTCAAAAGATTCCGTCAAAAGCAGACTGGAAACAGGTCTTTCGTTTACAGAATTTAGCTACCAATTGCTACAGTCTTATGACTTCCAATTATTATTTGATAAATACGATTGTGTGCTTCAGATGGGCGGCTCTGATCAGTGGGGCAATATCACGTCAGGCACAGAATTTATAAGAAGAAATATAGATGGCAAAGCGTATGCCGTCACGACACCACTGCTTACCAAGGCAGATGGTACCAAATTTGGTAAGTCAGAACAAGGCAATATTTGGCTCGACCCTAAGTTGACAAGTCCTTATGATTTTTATCAATTTTGGATTAAGTCAGATGATGCCGATTTACCAAAATATTTGCGATACTTCTCTTTGAAATCAAAGGAAGAAATAGAAAGTCTAGAAAAGGAGTTTACAAGTGATCCTAGGACTTTGAAAGCAATATTGGCAGAAGAATTGACCACAAGAGTTCATTCCTTCAATGATTTTATCGAAGCAAAACTAAACTCAGAAAAGGTAAGAGGAGATGTTTTGACATTAGACGAAAGCGGTTTTTTAGAGATGGCAAAGTCAATCCCTTTTTCAAATATTATGCCATTAGAATTTTCAAATGGGAATTGGGAAATTGGCTCATTAGAATTCTTAAGTGCTATTCAAAATGAATTGGGATTTAAGTCAAAGTCAGATTTAAGGCGCGCGGTTGCTGCAAATGCTTTTTCGATCAATCGAGTTAAAATTACAAATTTTGAACACAAGGTTGTTGAGTCAGACTTATTGTTTGGCAAACTTTTATTCATTGAATTTGGAAAAAACAAAAAAGTCATTCTGGATTTGAGTAAATGTAAATTTAAATAACAATTAAAAATTGAATACTCTAAACTTACTTAGAATTTTCTCTGTTATATTTTAAGATAAATAATAGCCATAAATGGAATCAAATCAGATTAAGCTTTTATCAGCACTTGCGAAAAAACTCAAGTCTGAAAAAAAAGATAAAACCAAGGCGGTAGCATCCCTTCAATCAGCAAAAATATTAGATAAAAACGGAAGTTTCACAAAGGAATATCGTAACTTAGAAAAAGTTGTATTAAGTACACAATAATGTACAGCGATCGCCCTAATTTAATGATTGGTTTTCATGGGTGTGATGAATCTATCAGGAACAATTTAGTGAATAGGCCGGACAATGTAAAAAGTAGTCAAGAGACGTTTGATTGGTTAGGTCACGGCTTTTATATCTGGGAAAACAACTATGAAAGAGCTATTCAATGGGCAAAAGACAAGAAAAAAAGAGGAAACTTAAAGCATCCTTCTGTGGTAGGTGTGGTATATCAATTAAATAATTGCCTTGATTTTACTGATTCTGCATTCATTAATTTGTTAGTAAAGTATTATGATTTGATGAAAGATGAATTAAAGTTATCCGAAAAAGATTTGCCCCAAAATAAAAACTTACCAAAGGTTAAAAATCATGATTTGATCTTAAGAGAGTTAGATTGTGCTGTAATTCAATACCTACACCGCAAAATAGAAGATGAAATAATTTCACAAAAGGAAGACAACGGATATTCAGTATTAAAAAAATTTGATAGTGTTCGAGGTGTTTTTACGGAAGGTGGACCTGCTTTTGAAGGAGCTGGCATCCAAACAAAAAGTCACATACAAATATGTATTAGAAATTTCAATTGTATTAAAGGTTTTTTCATTCCTCGAAAGGAAGTTCATTTTTAAAGTTTATTTAATTTTTTTCCTCATCATCCAAAAATGAAGCAAGAAAAGCCATTCAGAATAATGCGATATCGGTCAATAAAAACAAGATTACTACACACGAACATTTGGTCTCATCAAGTGATGTTCTGCACAAAAAATACATCATGATCGAAAATGGTAAAAAAAATAAGTATATGTTGGTAGTGGGATGATTTCCCCCGTTGTTCAAAGTCTATGACTTTTGAACGGTTATCTCACGGTCTCCAGACCGATGTCGACTTTCTAGTGGTCTTCCAAATTCATTTGGAAGATGTTAAGCTATGTTGCAATCAGAGATTACAACGCCAATAAGTCAAATCTGCAATTCTCTAAATCGGTGCAGCTTTAGC
>JBBRJL010000303.1:0-4374 GCA_038219375.1 Chitinophagales bacterium
TGCATAGTATGACAGAATATGTAAAAACAATGCTTAGCGATATGCAAGATGTTATAAAAAACTATACTATAGAATACCTCATCGGTGCATCTGGTTCATTTGAAGTACTACAATTGATGACATCGAAGGATGTAGACGAAACCAATATAAGTACAATTTCTAATGAAGAATTTGAAGAAATATACCATGAAATTGTTAAATCTGATTATGAAGAAAGGGCGAAACTACCCGGACTGCCTGTAGAAAGAGTCAAATTAATCGTAGTAGGTATTGCTTTAAAAAAGATTATTGCAGATATGGTAAATCCTTCAAAAACAGTGGTTTCGCCTTATGCACTCAAAGAAGGTGTATTGAGCGATATGATTAAAGAATAAAAAAAGAGCAACTGTCAAAATATGTCTTCGATATAAAACAAATATCATTCTTTTACTCTTCTTCGTCTCTCTGTACGGACTCAGGATACATGGTCTTTAGATTTTTGAACATATCGTCTACTTTATACATCTCATCTATGGTCTCATCAAAGTAGAAAAATATAGCTGGAATGCGTCTCACATGATGCTTTATCCTGGCAGCAAGTGCTTTTTTGATCGGTTGTGTATGCTTTACCACTTGACCTAAAACCACTGCTTTGTCTAGTGCATTAAATACACTTAGGTACACTTTTGCTTGTGCGAGGTCTGGCGTTATTTTAACAGAAGTTACTGTCACGAACGCTTCTCCGTACATATATCTGCCTTCCTGCTGGAAGATTGGGCCTAGATTTCTTTTGATCAATTCACTGACCTGCAATTGTCTCTTATTATCCATTATTTTTATTAGTGCCACAAATTTAATACTTTTGCCCTAATAGAAATCAAAAAG
Organism: Chitinophagales bacterium; assembly: GCA_038219375.1. Classification (GTDB taxonomy): domain Bacteria; phylum Bacteroidota; class Bacteroidia; order Chitinophagales; family Saprospiraceae; genus OLB9. The sequence continues at coordinate 865 of JBBRJL010000303.1, forward strand.
ACAGGATAATTTGATCAATAATCCAAACATACTAGAAACACCGATAGATTATGTAAAAGGAATCGGACCTGCTAAAGGCGAAACTTTCCGTAAAGAACTCAACATTCATACGGTGCAAGATTTGTTATTTACTTTTCCATTTCGATATATAGACCGTACTACTTTTCATCTTATTAAAGATATCAAAGCTGACGGGGACAATATCCAATTGAAAGGAAAACTTGTGTCTATTGAAAAAATAAAAGGCAAAACCAATAGGTCACGTATCCAAGGAATGTTTAAAGATAGTACTGGATTTCTGGAGTTGGTATGGTTTCAAGGAGCGACGTGGCTAGATAAAACCCTTCAAGTAGGTGAAGAATATATTATCTACGGTAGGGTAACTATTTTTTCAGGTAAAAAAACAATGGCGCATCCTGAAATGGAATTGATAGCAGAAGCAGCCACTTCTTTATCCAAGACTTTTGATCCCGTGTACAGCAGTACAGAAAAGATGGATGGAAAAGGATTGGACAGCAAGGCGCGACGCAAAATACTTAAAGTTTTACTCTCAGCTATTAAGGAAGAAGACCTTCCCGAAACGCTCCCTCCCTATTTATTGGGAAAGCTAAAAGTTTGTTCGAGATACGATGCGATACAATGGATTCATTTTCCAGAAACGGATGCTCAAAAAGAGCTAGCAAGTAATAGAATAAAATTTGAAGAGTTTTTTTATGTTCAAATCAGGTTGTTACAAAGTAAAATTTATCGAAAATATAAGTACAAAAGTGCGGCATTCAACACCATCGGCGAATACTTTAATACTTTTTATAATACGCAATTAAAATTTGAACTAACCAATGCGCAGAAAAAGGTAATCAAAGAAATCAGGGCTGACATGGGTAAAAACACCCAAATGAATCGATTGCTGCAAGGTGATGTCGGTAGTGGAAAAACCATCGTTGCCTTGTTATCTATGCTGATTGCCATTGATAATGGATATCAGGCTTGCCTCATGGCGCCTACTGAAATACTGGCTCAACAACATTATGAATCTATCACCCAAGCGTTAGGTAATCTTTCTGTGAATGTCTCTTTTTTGTCTGGAAGTATCAAAGGTAAAAAACGTGAAGTCATACTGGAAAACCTAAAAAATGGCGATACCAACATCATCATAGGCACACATGCGCTCATAGAAAACCATGTAGCATTCAAACATCTCGGTTTATCCATTATAGACGAACAGCACCGATTCGGTGTAGCGCAACGAGCTAGTCTGTGGAAAAAAAACGACGAATTAGCTCCACACGTCTTGGTTATGACAGCCACTCCGATACCACGCACGCTAGCCATGACATTATATGGAGATCTTGATGTTTCTATCATCGACGAATTGCCACCGGGGAGAAAAGAAATCAAAACTATTCACAAATTTGAAGCCGCTCGTCCACAGTTGATACAGTTCATGCATAGTGAAGTCGCAAAAGGAAGGCAGGTATATGTTGTTTTCCCGCTGATAGAAGAATCTGAAAAACTTGATTTACAGAATCTTCAAGACGGATACGAAAGGTTACTTCAATATTTTCCTCAGCCTGATTATCAAATAAGTGTCGTCCATGGTCGCATGAAGGCAAAAGATAAGGATTGGGAAATGCAACGATTTATCAATAGAACAACTCAAATCATGGTAGCCACCACAGTGATAGAAGTAGGTGTCAATGTCCCGAATGCATCTGTGATGGTTATAGAAAACACTGAAAGATTCGGATTGTCACAATTGCATCAGTTGCGTGGTCGTGTAGGTCGAGGCGCTGACCAATCATACTGTATATTGATGACAGATTATAAATTATCGAAGGAGAGTAAAGAACGTATCGCTACTATGGTAAGGACTAATAATGGTTTTGAAATAGCGGATGCCGATCTTAAACTGCGGGGTCCTGGTGACATCCAAGGTACGCAACAAAGCGGGCTACTAGATTTCAAATTATTAAACATCATTGCCGATCGTCAAATCATGGACGCGGCTAGACATCTTGCTATTTCAATCATAGATGACGATCCTGGACTTACTAAACCCGAAAACGAAAGCATTAGTAGACAAGTCACTCAGTTGCGAAGAAAAAACAAAGATTGGGGAAGAGTGTCTTAGACTTTACTCCCTGATAGTCAGATAATTGACATACCACTGATAACCAACCAATAACCCGACGGGTATGATGGTAAATGTTGTAAAGAAACTATTCTCATTGATGCCAATAACCACATTTATCGCCATCAAGACACCAATGACAATGGTGGCTAGTTTTAATTTTTTCTGTGCATCTTTACGCTCAGGAATAAACATACTACCTAATGGAATCATCATCAAAAATGAAAATAATGCAAGGGCTAAAATCCCTTCATTTGGTAGTAACAATGTATAAGTGAGCAAAGCTATCAAGGATATTAATAATGCTATACCTACAAAAGTAGATGTATTTTTCTGTTGCTCGGAGAGCGTGTATCTCCCGAATTTATTTGTCATAAGGTAGAGATTCATCAAGGGTGAAAATATCCAAGTAGATATAAAAAAGATGACAATCAAAGCAATAATCGGGACCAAATATGGCTTTAAAGCTTCATTATTGTCTGCAAGGTTGCCCAAAAGTCGCAATGCAATATAAGACCCAATGATAAAAACCCATTGATTTTTACCTTTCATCTTTCCCAACCAAAGCATAAACTGTAAAAAATATCGATAAATTGGAAATTTTGCTTTCATAGCTTCGAGCATACCTGCCTTGGCATAATCATTCATTGGATCTACCTTGAGTGCAGCCTGAAAATGTGTCAACGCATCATCAGACTTACCGTGGTGGAGTAAGCCCCAACCTAAGTTGGCGTGTGTATCGGGATTATTAGGGTCAGTAGCGAGAGATTTTTCTATAGTGTCAAATGCTTCCTGTCTCCTTCCCAACCCTACGAGTGCTGATGAGCGGGCATTGAGAGAAGTGATATTCTCAGCATCAATTTGTAGCCCGATATTGGCACTAGTCAATGCGTCTTCATAATCTTTCGTTTGCAAAAAAAGACTCGCTTTGTAGGCGTGATATTCAGCATTGGAAGGTTCTATCAAGATGGCTTTATCAACGAGATTTTTTGCTTCACCAAATGCTCTCGTGATGCTTTTGACAGATGATAATAGATAGTAGGCAAAAGATTCATTAGGATTTTGTTCGATAATCATACCACACAGTTGACTGACATCTTCATATTTGTGCAATCCCATCTTAGCGATAGACATCATCTTAAGAATCTCAATGTCATTATTTCCGATAGCAAGCAAGCCTTCGAGCAATTCTTCTGCTTGTGAAAACCTAGATTGGCTCAATAAGATATCTGCCCGAGACACTTGTCTGATAAACTCCATTTCATTCATCTACAACACTTTAATTTTTAATAAATGATTATATTGGCATATACAGCCACGTGACTCCATTTATTTTATATACTTCAATATCTCATCATAAATACCAGAGTCATTGGCAA
>JBBRJL010000304.1:0-4374 GCA_038219375.1 Chitinophagales bacterium
TTTCCATGACAATGTCACTTGTTTCCTGAAGGGTTTTTAAGATATTTTTTAGCATTTTATCGAATATTTAATACAAAAGTAATGCGTTTAAAACCAAAACAAGACAATTTTTTTCTGATCAACCTTTAAAACCAAACAATAACGAAAAAGTATGTGGTATCAAATGATCAGAAAGTGCGGAATCACTCACATTTCCTAAAGCTCTTGAGTAACGAAGTTCCGGACAGAATATCATTTTTTTGAAATACTGATTTAGCCCAAGGCCAATGTCAATGGACAAGTATTTTTTGGATGTAAATGTAGATTTTGAATTGAAAGGTATGCTGTAGGTTGGCCCCAAATACAAATACGGATTGTTTCTATTTTTAGCAAGTGCACATGAAATATAAGTAGATATATCTAGGTTGATGGGCATCAAATATTCTATTTCCTTACCGTAACTAAGTTTAGCGCCATTAAATGAAAACGCTACTCTTGGAAGGAATGTGATAGTCTGATTAACATTGTATTCTGCTGTCATACCGAAATTCAGACCTATTCCTCCATCTTCAGAATAGCCATATTTTGGTCCATCTTTCGTTTGAAGATTTTGATAATTCACACCTGTCTGAATTCCAAAAATCCATCTTTTGTTTTTTAAATCTATCTCGTTGTTTTGTGCAAAAACACAAGTAACAATCCACATTAGGGAAGTCACAATAATAAACTGTCGCATAATAAATAATAATTGGTGATGTCGATGGTTCCTTAGATAATCCGTCTGTTTTATTTTCTCAATTAACGAAGACGAAAAACTATTATTACAAAAAATTAGACCATTAACAAAACTCCCTAGTTACTCAGCAGACGCCAATTCTGTAAATTGCATATCGTAAAGTTTGCGATATGCACCATCTTGTTTTGTCAATAAATCGTCGTGTGTGCCTTGTTCCATAATTTTACCATGAGATAGTACAATTATGTTGTGCGCATGTTTGATCGTTGATAGCCTATGGGCAATAATGATAGATGTCCTATGGTCTATCAATTTTTCTATCGCATATTGGATCACTGCTTCCGTTTCGGTATCAATGGATGAAGTCGCTTCATCCAAAATAAGGATATCTGGATCAAATACAAGTGCTCTCACAAATGATATCAATTGACGCTGTCCGACACTAAGATTACTACCACGCTCTGATACTTTATAATCATATCCTCCAGGCAATCTTTCTATAAATTCGTGTGCTCCAATCATTATCGCAGCTTCCTGTACTTTTTCAAAACTGATGTTTTTGTCTCGCAGTGTGATATTCTCAAAGACATTGCCTTCAAATAAAAATACATCTTGTAATACGATAGCAATACGATTTCTTAGTGACTTCAGACCATAATTCTTTATATCCGTTCCATCTATAAAAATTTGACCTTTCTGAATATCATAAAACCTACTCAGGATATTAATAATCGTAGATTTACCAGACCCAGTACTGCCAACCAATGCGAGCGTATGTCCAGGCACGAGGGAAAAATTAATATCTTTGAGGACTTCATTTTTGCCATCATAAGAAAAGGAAACATTGGTAAATTCAATTTTACCTTCGAGCTTTTCAGGTTGAATCGTGCCTTCGTCGGGGATAAAATCTTGGCTATCCAATATCTTGAAAACTCTCTCTGCAGCTACAAGACCCATCTGCATGGTATTGAATTTGTCTGCCATAAACCTTATCGGTCTGAATAGTAGATTGAGATATAACGGAAATGCTACCAAAGCACCAAAACTTACGTGATCTTGCAAATACCCCTTCGCTCCAAGCCAAATCATTAATGCTAATGATACCGCAGAAACCAACTCTACCACAGGAAAAAAGACGGCATAATAGAAGACCGAATCTAGATTGGCACTAGTATATGAATGATTGATCGTTTTGAAAACGTTACGTTGGTTTTCTTCTCCATTAAATATCTGCACAGTCTTCATACCTGTGATTCGTTCCTGCAAGAATGCATTCATATTGGAAATCTGAGTTCGTACTTTTTGGTATGAAATTTTTACTTTTTCCTTAAAAACATAACTTGCGAGGATCATAAATGGCATCGTAATAAACAGGATCATAGTCAATCTCCAACTCGTATAAAACATGATACCAACTACTGCAAATAAGGTAATAAAGTCAGCTACTATGGTAATGACACCTTGTGCAAAAACATTATTGATCGCTTCAATATCATTGATAGTTCGTGTGGTGGATGTACCGATAGGGGTTTTGTCAAAGTATCTCAACCTCAGATTGGTAATATGACGAAAAACTTTGACACGCATATCTTTGATCACAGATTGGCCTAGTTCCGCAGTGATGTAGATGAAATAGTACTTCATTACCACATTAATGAGCAGGGCGGCCATAAATAAAATAGCCAACAACATCATCCCTTCTTTCTGACCTTTGATGATATTATTATCTACTATTTGCTGGACAATAAATGGTTGTGCAATCGAAAACGGTGTAATGACTACCGCTAGTACGATAGACTGAATAAATAAAGATTTGAAAGGTTTGGCTGTGGCAAGGACACGCTTCAACAATATCCAGTCAGTTCCTTTTTTTGATTCCATGCTACAGATGTGATTGATATTTTAACGTCTTTGACTTTAAAAAGTTGTAGAAGAAAGATTTTGTTAATAATATAATGAAAAATAGCTTTGCGAAAATATAGATTAAAACGAAGTTATAATGGGTTTTATATAGCTTATTATCAATTAATTAGATTAAATTTAGTTTACAGTAAACGCTTTACTGTAAACTAACTACAACATACTACTCCACCTTCATCGTTTTGACCAGATCCAAGAAATATTGTTTTGACCAGATATTGAGTTCTTGTGGGTTTTGGATGAAAGATGTAATGTCAAACACAGCTTTTTCAATATCAAGCGCTTTAATCTTCTCATTCAAGAGCTCTTTGAAATCATCAATATTCATATCAACATTTGAATCAGGCAAATGGTCGGAGTTTTTTGCTCTATCTAAAAATTCATTTAATGGCAATGTCACGCCTTTTTTTACATACCAATCGAAATCATACCAATCTCTTCCTTTGACCCTACTTCTCCATTCCCTATAGAGTACTGCATGCATTTTCCCTGCAAATAAGGATGGTAAAGTCATGGTTGAAACATAAAAAGAATATGGTTTGTCCAAAACTTTTATTTCTTTTGTAAACAACAAAGGTGGTGTTTTGTCAATCTCAATTTTTATTTTCATTATTGGAAGATTAGTCTTGTTTCTTGACTTCCCATCCAAAGTGATAAGGCCCCAAATGGTATTTTCTTTGAGGAAAGCTGATTCCACAGGCGAAATACTGCGTTTTTGTTTCAAAGAAATATCCACATCCAAGCCAAGTATATTAAACTCTTGTTTGATGGCATCAAAATACCTATCAAGAGAAAAAGTAGCATCTTTGTAATTTAAAGAGAAATCCAAATCTTCGGAATATCTATCCAAGCCATAGAATATCCTGAGAGCCGTATCGCCATAAAAAGTAGCATGTTCAAAAAACCCACCTCTAGCCAATCCAGCTAATGCCACTTGTTGCATTATTTCCCTTTTGGCATTAAGTAAGTCCTCCTGACTCAAAATTTGGTAATCTTCTAGCCATTGATTGATCATAACTGTTCTATTATTAGGTTATACAAAAGTGTCATTTGTCTTTTCTTTTCGCCAAACTTCATCAATTCTTCTAATAATTTTAAATCCAATTTTTTTATCAAATCAATATCCAATCTAAGATCATCTTCAAAATAAGTTAAAAGATCTTTCTTTCCACTGAAATACAGATTGGGTGTCATCATGATGTGATCGTAGAGTGCCTTGGTCGGTGTTGCCATGATACAACCCATACCTACGCCAAAATTATAATGTTGGATGCCAAAATGAAATGTTTTTGGATCAAGGTGAAAATAATTAAATTTTCCAATGTGTGTATCTATGATTTTACCTCTTTTTATGGTCGCTGAATGTACGGTAACTGCTTTGTCTGATATCCAACCCAACCAAGAAAGCACTGTAATACCTGTCACATATGACGGACCATAGAGGATGTTTGCTATTTGAAATTTTGAATATTTACTATTTTTCTTGAGATACAACCCTCTGATCAGTGAACTGATTTCGCCTCTTGACTTAAGGTATTTTATCTTTTGTTCAGGGTGTTTCACATCGCTCAGGTTTTGAACTAGTACATAATGTGGCAAAGGTCCTGAAATTATCATTATTACAATTTTATGCAAAGATTAGTAGATTTTTATGAAAATAAGACTGCTGATGAAAATTTTCACCAATTTTTTCATACCAAATGTAGTTTTAAAATCAAATAAAAAAACCTGACCATCTT
>JBBRJL010000305.1:0-4364 GCA_038219375.1 Chitinophagales bacterium
AAAAGATGATCGACGAAAAAACGTAGAAGGTACACAAATGGGGACATTGGAGTTGCCCATTGAAAATATTAAAAAATTGCCAGCCATCTTTGGTGAAGTTGATATCCTTAAGGCTATCCAATTATTACCGGGTGTTTTGTCATCAGGAGAAGGCACTTCCGGCTTTTATGTTCGTGGTGGTGGGCCTGACCAGAATCTTGTACTTCTTGATGAGGCGGTAGTATACAACTCAGGTCATTTACTTGGTTTTTTCTCTGTCTTTAATGCAGATGCGATCAAAAATACCACACTAATCAAAGGAGGACTGCCGGCGAATTTTGGGGGTAGATTGTCTTCTGTTCTAGATATTCAGATGAAGGAAGGAAACAATAAAAAATTTGAAGTAGAAGGTGGTATTGGCATTATTTCGTCAAGACTTACCTTACAAGGTCCAATCGTGAAAGATAAAAGCTCTTTTATTATTTCTGGAAGACGTACTTATATCCTTGATTTGGCTCAACCAGCATTGAAAGGCTCAAACTTCGAAGGAACAAATTATTATTTTTATGACCTCAATACCAAGTGGAATTATAAGTTTTCAGATCGGAATCGTTTGTTCTTTAGTGGGTATTTTGGTAATGACGTTTTGAAGTTTCGCCAGCCAGGACGAGGTTTTACATTCGATTTTCCTTATGGAAATAAGACAGCCACCCTAAGATGGAATCACCTGTTCAATGAAAAAATGTTTATGAATGTTTCTGCTATCTACAATGATTACCAATTTAGATTTAATGGCGGGCAGGATGAATTTGTTTTTCAGGTTTTTTCAGGTGTAAGAGATTGGAATTTAAAAGTTGACTTTGAAAATTACTCGAGTACAAACCACACTTTAAAATATGGGTTGAATTATACTTACCATACTTTGACACCAAATACTGCAAGTGCTTCCAATGGTGATGTAGAGTTCAGTACAGATTTTGTTCCAAAATATGCTAATGAAAGCGCTATCTATTTCCTCGACGATATGAAGTTGTCTAATAAATGGGCTTTGAATTCTGGACTTAGACTCAGCCTTTTCCAACAAGTGGGACCTTATACTTCCAAATTTACAAATGAAGAATTTGGAACCTTTGAGACGGCTAAAGCCTACACCGGTTTTGAACCAAGATTTAGTCTCAATTACAAAGCAAATAATAACTTCAGTATTAAATCTGGTTTAACATTTACTACGCAGTACATTCACTTGGTAAGTAATTCTTCTAGCACATTGCCAGCCGATGTTTGGGTGCCAAGTACAGAAGTTGTAAAGCCACAGCGGGGTATTCAGTATGCTTTGGGCGTCTTCAAAAATTTAAAGAATGACACGTACGAAACGTCTATAGAAGTGTATTATAAGGATATGAAAAATCAGATAGACTATGCTGATAATTATGTCAATGATATAACCAAAGAGGTGGAAGATGCATTCGTTTTCGGTAAAGGTAGAGCATATGGAGCAGAGTTTTTCCTAAAGAAAGCCAAAGGTCGTCTGAATGGTTGGATAGGATACACATTGTCCAGGACCGAGAGGTCATTTGATGATATTGAAGATGGAAGGTGGTATCCTGCAGTTTATGACCGTACAAATGATCTCTCTGTTGTTGCAAATTATAAATTGAGCAAAAAATGGGATGTTGGAGCAGTTTTTATATTTGGTAGTGGAAGGTTGTTTACACCTGTGCGAGGATTCTTCTTTGTAGAGCAAAATGTCAATTTATTTTACGGACCTAGGAATAGCGCAAGATTGGATGCTTATCACAGACTTGATTTGTCAGCTACTTATACACCCAATCCGGATAGTAAAAAGAACTATTCGGGAAGTTGGACTTTTGCAGTGTACAATTCGTACAATAGAAAAAATCCATTCTTTATCAATTTCGATACAGAAACAGATTTCCAAACAGGTTCAAGTACCATCACGGGATCAAAAATTACCATTTTCCCTATTATACCAAGTATTACTTACAATTTTAAATGGAATCAAAAATGATAATATCTAAATATATAAACCTAAGTTCTTTTTTCGCTTTTTTAGTCTGTATTAGTTTTGTCGCTTGCGAAGAAGAATATATCCCTGACACCAATTTACAGCAGCAGGAAGTGGTCGTGGAAGGATATGTAGAAGTGGGTAGTAACAGCAATCCTACATTTGTAATTCTCACCAAAAGTATACCATTTATATCTACTATCGAACCTGACAAATTTTCGGAGTTATTTCTTCGTGGTGCCACGGTTACTGTCAGTGATGGTGACAAAATAGTGACCTTGACGGAGCTATGCTTGAGTGATATTCCTGAAGAATTAAAAGCTCAAGTATATGAAGTTCTTGGATTTTCGCCTGATAGCAATGCTATAGATATTTGTTTGTACGTAGATATCTTGGGCCAACTGACCAAAGATTATGGGCGACGTTATGATCTTAAAGTATCGATAGATGGTAAAGAAATAACGGCATCAACTACCGTTCCCCAATTTGTACCTCTTGAGAATCTAAAATGGGACGATACTCCAGGTATTCCATCTGATACTTTAGCGCAGTTAATAGTAACTATTGATGATCCTGCAGGTGTAGCTAATTTTTATAGATACCAAACAGCTACTGAAGGTAGAGGCTTTTTGGCACCTTTTACATCTGTGATTGACGGTGATATTTTTGATGGTAAAAGATTTGATGTACCATTGCAGAAGGCAGAAAGGAGAGGTGGTGATTTTGATCCTGAGTCATTCGGTCTGTACCTCAGAGGTGATACGGTGACCATTAAGTGGAGTACACTAGATAAAGCGCATTTTAATTTTTGGAATACCAGAGATTTTAGTGCAAATAGTGGAGGACCTTTTTCGTCATATACTCGTATCTCATCAAATATTAAAGGCGGTCTGGGTGTGTGGGGCGGATATGCTACAGAACAATATAAAAGCTTCGTACCCTTTAGGTAAAGCTATATCTATGGATTTAAACTTAGGAAGTAACTTTATCGAACCATCAAAGAGTCGATAGAATTGGGTTTTGACGACCAAATTTCTTTGAGATCTTCATGTTTAGCTGTTGAGTATTGTTCCCCCGTAATCTTTGAATTTATTGTTTTTAAATTGTCATTTTTGAAATATTTATTATGGTTTTAATTTTTTTTTAAAACATTGTTGTTAAAATAATTATTTTGTTTTAACTTGTCGTCTCATTGACATTAAGGCCATACTAAATCATTCATCATGCGTCAACTTTATACTTTCATACTCTTATTTATTTTACTAATAATTACCGCTTTTCCATCTAATGTAAGCAGCCAAAACGCAGTAGTAGGTTCTGGTTTTTCAACAGGATGGGGAGGGAGCACCTGTCCAACTGGAAATGGAAATTTTAATTTTTTAAGCGCTAATTTTGGTTCATCTTATGGGGCTGAATTAACTGCGACTGGTACGGGCAATCAATACTTTAGGTTTGGCGTAGATTGGAGTGGCACTACCGCTCATAGAACAATCAATATTGGTAGCGATGTTAGTGTTTCGAAAAACACTATGTACACTCTAAATTCAAACTGTACAACGAGTGGCGCTATCTTTTACAATGTACCTTCGACAGCATATAGGTACATATTCAAAACACGCAATGCAGGTACCAATCCGACTGGTGATTTTGTGCTATTTGAAGTGCAAGGTACGGTACGATCTATTACCAATGTGGCTCAATCTCCCCTTGCATCAAATGTACCATCTACCTCTCCTGTTACAGTAACTGCCACTGCATCAGGCGCCATTAGTACTGGTCAAGGTATCTACTTGAGATATACCAATAATAGTTGGACATCGTCTACCATCGTAGCTATGTCGGGTAGTGGAAGCAGTTTTACTGGTACAATACCTGCACAAACGTCAGGTACAACAGTGCAATATTATGTATTTTCGTCTGGTGACGGACTCACTATCTCTCCGAGCAATGCTGACTTATTTACCATTAATGGTAATAATAATGGCGGTCCAAATTATTCATATACAGTACTAGCGGCAGCACCTATTGTACAAGTGAGTCCGAGCTTCCCCAATGATAATCAAGCCGTTATTGTAACCTTTAATGCCACAGGAACGGCATTGGCTGGAGCGAGTAAAGTATATCTCCATTCAGGTGTTTCTACCATAAGTACTGTACCATTTGGGTTTAATTATACCACCGGCAATTGGGGACAAGATGATGGAGTAGGCGGGATGACAAATACTGGTGGTAATAATTGGACATTTACTATACCGACATTAAGGTCATATTTTAATGTGCCTTTAGATAAAGATATATTTGGGCTCAACTTTTTGTTCAGAAGTGCTAATGGTACTTTAAAAGAAGACAATTCAGGTAA
>JBBRJL010000306.1:0-4344 GCA_038219375.1 Chitinophagales bacterium
AATGGTTTTATTTATACGGTGATCATTTATTTTATAATAATTGCTTTTGTCTTGTTTTTTTACGTAGTGAGTCTTGGTAAACATGACATTAAACCTAAGCTAGATATTCTTAATAAGGAAGAATACAAAGGCCTTTTTGGATTTATGTATTATTCAAGTCTTAATAGTCTAGGTTCCAATTTTGCTCTCAGAATGGATGTAATTATGATAGGAAGTATGATAAGTTATGAAGCAGTGGGCATATATTTTATCATATTAGTCATATCCAATGTTATGGATATTCCTGCCAAAGCTATAAATCAAATTACAGGACCAGTAATATCAAAAAATTGGGTAGATGATGACCAACAAAATATACAGGACATTTACTTTAAGTCATCTATTTATGGCGGTATTATTGGCGTTTTTTTATTTTTGATGATTTACGTGATATGGCCCGATGTCATATTGCTAATGCCAAAAGATAAGGATGGTTTGTCCATCGAGCTTGCGCTAAGTGTTTTTACCTTCTTGGGTTTAGCAAAAATTGTAGATATAATAACGGGCGTCAACACCAATATCATTTCATATTCCAAGGATTATAAGTTTAATATGTATTTCCTTTTAGTATTAGGTGTGCTCAATTTGGGATTAAACTATCTGTTTTTGACTAAATATGGTATAGTTGGTGCTGCTATAGCTACTTTTCTATCAATGGTTATTTACAATGTTTTAAAGCATTTTTTTGTGTTTTATCGTTTTGGTTTTCAATTGAATATATTGCCATTAATCCAAATAATCGGGACTGGAATTTTAGTGTTTACAGTTATGGCTTTGGTAGACTTACCTTTTCACCCTATTTTAAATATGGTATTAAAAGTAGGGATACTAGCAACCATTTATTCTTCACTTATTTGGATGGTCAATCCAGGTCATGAATTCAGGAGTCAGGTGATTCAAATTGTAAAAAACTATAAATCTTTTCTACCTAATATAGTTAGTAAATATCTACTTTGAGACAACGAAACGCCATATTTTGATGTTAATACTATATTTATATTAACTTTGTGCCTTGTTTTAACATGGTCATTATCTTAATGATTATAAAAAGTAAATATACAAAACATATGGATATTGCAGTCTTTCCGGGTTCGTTTGATCCAATTACACTAGGGCATATTGACTTGGTTTTAAGGGCTCAGCCTTTATTTGACAAAATAATTGTGGCAGTAGGTGTCAATAATCAAAAAAGTACGCTATTCCCATTGGAGAGACGATTAGAATGGCTTCGAGATGTTTTTAAAGACTATCCAAAAGTGGAAGTTGCATTTTTCGAAGGTCTTACTGTAAAGTTTTGTGAAGCCCGCAATGCTAGGTATCTTGTTAGGGGACTCAGGAATGCATCAGATTTCGATTATGAAAAAACAATCTCCCAGTTGAATACCATCATTGGAAAAGACCTTGAGACAATATTTCTTATTAGCCAACCTGAATTTTCGCATATTAGTTCGACTATAGTAAGGGAAATCATCAAAGGACGAGGTGATGTCAGTCCTTTTGTGCCTAAAATTATTTCTGAACAACTAAATGAAGTTATTTTAGCCGATATTTTATAATTTATAGTCTAAATCAAATTTAACCATATTTTTATGTCAAATGCATTTTTCAAAGTTCCAACAGCGGTAAATGAACCCGTAAAATCTTATGCTCCAGGCTCTGATGAGCGTAAAAGTGTAAAAGCAGCTTTAACAAATCTTAAAGCTACTCAGGTAGATATTCCAATGTTTATCGGAGGTAAAAAAGTATATACTGAAAAGAAGAAGAGCATCCACCCACCACATGAGTTGAGTCACACCCTAGGTACATATTCTGAAGGTACAAAGGAGCATGTACAACAAGCAATTGATGCAGCACTCGCAGCTAAAAAGCAGTGGGAAAATATGCCTTGGCAAGATAGAGCAGCAATATTTCTAAAAGCAGCAGATCTGCTTGCAGGACCATACCGTGCTACTATGAATGCTGCCACAATGCTAGGTCAGTCCAAAAATATTTATCAATCAGAAATTGATGCAGTTTGCGAGTTAGTGGACTTCTTTAAGTTTAATGTACAGTACATGACGGAAATGTATGCCCAACAACCAGAAAGTGCTCCAGGTGTATGGAATAGGCTGGAATACAGACCATTAGAAGGATTTATATTTGCACTCACACCATTTAATTTTACGTCAATAGCAGCCAATCTTTGTGGTGCACCTGCTATGCTTGGCAATACAGTGGTCTGGAAACCATCTGAAACGCAAATATATTCTGCGGCTGTAATCATGGAGATATACGAAGAGGCAGGTCTTCCGCCTGGTGTGATAAATCTAGTTTTTGTTGACGGTCCAAGTGCAGGGGAGGTAATTTTTAATCATCCAGATTTTGCAGGAATCCACTTTACCGGAAGTACAGGTGTCTTTCAAAGAATATGGAAAACTATAGGCGAAAACATTAGTAAATATAAGACATATCCAAGATTAGTAGGAGAGACAGGCGGCAAAGATTTTGTGGTAGCACATGGATCTGCCAATCCGAAAGAAGTTGCCGTAGCAATTTCTAGAGGCGCATTTGAATTCCAAGGTCAAAAATGTTCTGCTGCTTCTAGAGCATATATCGCAAAGTCGATTTGGCCAGATGTCAAAAAATACATTCAACAAGATCTTGCTGAATTTAAAATGGGCAATCCTGAAGATTTTACCAATTTTATCAACGCGGTTATAGACGTAAAGGCTTTCGATAAGATCACATCATACATAGCAAATGCTAAAAACGACCCAAATGTTGAGATCGTAGCAGGTGGTGGATACGATAAGTCTAAGGGGTATTTTATCGAGCCTACTGTAATCTTAGCGAATGATCCATATTATGTGACGATGTGTGACGAGTTATTTGGACCCGTATTGACCATCTATGTGTACGATGATGAAAAATATGAAGAAACCCTGGAACTTGTAGATAAAACAAGTCCATACGCCTTGACCGGAGCAGTTTTTTCGAAAGACAGATATGCACTAGTTATAGCTGTTGAAAAGTTGAAAAATGCTGCAGGTAATTTTTATATTAATGACAAACCTACTGGGGCAGTCGTGGGGCAACAACCATTCGGTGGCGCAAGAGCATCTGGAACTAATGACAAAGCAGGATCGATAATCAATCTATTCAGATGGGTTTCCGCTAGGACAATCAAGGAAAATTTTGTTCCTTCGACTGATTTTAGATATCCATTTTTGCAGGAAGATTGAGAAATAATCAATAAAAAGACTCGATAACGACATTATCGGGTCTTTTTTTTAGATATCGTGTTGTTTGAAAATACTTTTTGCCATTTTATTGTTTATTAAATAGCTAGTTAGCAATAAGTTTATTTTAATTTTATTTATATGAAAAGTTTCAAAGTTTTCGGGTTGGTTTTGCTCCTTTGGTCAATGTTTATGATAAGTTGTGGTGATAAAGAAGCGACAGGTGATCTCAATATTAGATTTAAATTGAAATATGGTGACCAACCATTGGAGATGTTTAACGAATATAATTATCCAGTGACAAATGAGAAGTTATTGTTCAATAGATTATCTTTTTTTATTTCTGACATTACACTACGCTCATCAGAGGGAGACTTCAACCTAAAAGATATAGATTACCTTGATTTAACCCAGTCACATACGGATCCTGTAAAGGCCAATGGACTTGAATACAAATTGTCAGGGATTTTGGCAAGAAATTATACGTCACTTGATTTCGGAATAGGTGTCCCAAAAGCTTCAAATGCTTTACAGCCCAAAGACTTCAAGGCAGGGCATATCCTCAGCGGTAGTGCTGAATATTGGTCTGCTTGGAAGAGTTATATATTTTTTAGGCCAGAAGGTCTTATTGCTTTGAATGGGGAAGTCAAGCCTGAATCTCCTTTCGCATTGCATCTTGGCGCTGACGAAGCTTATCGAATTTTTAATATTAACAAATCAATTTCTATTTCTGAGAATGGGGTGACGAATTTGGATATTGAAATCGATATGAAGAAATTCTTTGATGGTAAGACTTTGTATGATATTAACGATACACAACAAATTCATTCACTGTTTCAAATTCCATTGATGAAGATATTAGCAGATAATCTCGCTGTTGCGGTGAAATAATGTTTTATACTTTTTTTTCTACTTTATTTTTTTGAAAATGGATTAAAATATTTCTACTTTGGCCCATCTTTTCACAAATGTGGGTAAAAATGGATATATGAGTAGGAAAATAAGGTTAGGAATGGTGGGCGGAGGACAGGGTGCCTTCATAGGTGGTGTGCATAGAATGGCAGCCGCACTAGACGGTCAGATCGAA
>JBBRJL010000307.1:0-4335 GCA_038219375.1 Chitinophagales bacterium
CCGAAGAGAGATATTCAAGGCAAACCACAAATTTTATCAATCTGATGTATCAGGTTATTGGGGAGAGATGGAAAAAAGGGACTCAGTCTTAATCACAAATGATAAAATGGTAAAGGATGTAATGTATTTAAATAACCAAAGATATCATACCTATGATGACTATTCAAAATTAAATTCAATATTTTCATTCCCTTATTCGTACTACGTTTTAAATAAAAAAAATGAAAAGCAATTAGTATCGATCATTAGAAGAGAAGAAAAAGTAAAAAGACTTACTTATGAAAGGGATTATAACATTCATGACAAAACAAAGAAGGATAGTTTAGACAACGTTATCAAAGGCTTAGAGGATGAAATTGATATTAAAGTTCTTATCGCAGGAGAATTTGAAAGTTTTGGATATAATCATCCTATAAAGTTTAAATCAGGAAATCTATTTGGTTATTATCCACAAAATGAAAAAGCTAAATATAAAAGACTGGGAAAATTTAATTTCTTTTTTGCTGAATTTGAAACTGAAAGAGGAAGAGCTGGATGGATAGATGTTTATGGAAATGAGTACTTTAAGGGAAAATAAGTATCCTAAAAGTCACCTAAAAAAATACTTTCTGTAGAGCGATAATGTTAAATATGTAAGCTATAACCAAAAATCGCATCAATTATCAGGAAATGTAAATATTGATGATAATGGAAATATTAAGAAAGGGATTAACAGTCTTTGAAAAAATATAAAATAGAAATATTGTCAAAAAAAATGTCCCCAATATTGCCCACTTTTGAAAACTATGCTGTTTTCTTGCTGACACTATCCAAGCCCTAACTATTTTGTTTTATTCTTTCTAATACTTCATTTTTTCTGGATCTGCTTATAGGTATAGAGATATCTTTGTTTAAGACGATGACATCTTGGTTCCAACTCGTGATGTATTTTGCATTGACGATATAGCTTCTGTGGCAGTAGATGATATAGCCAAAATCCAATAATTCTAATACTTGCTGTAGCGTTTTCCTAATGACCAATTCCTTGTTTTGGATACTTACAATTTTGGAATATACATGATCTGCTTGTATAAATAAGATGTCATGTACATTGATGTGGTAATTATTTTTGCCGTCTTGGATGGTTACTATATGATCATTTCCATTTTTTGATGTATATAGATTATAGGCAGATTCTACCGATGTCCATAAGGTTTCTTTTTGTATAGGTTTGGTCAGATAGCCGTATGGATTGGTGGTCAAAGCATAGTTTAAGATGCGTTGGTCGTATTGAGAAGTTAGAAAGATGAAGGGCACACTTATTTTTTGTTCTAAAATAAAATGGGCAATGTCTATCCCTGACTTTTGGCCATACAGACGGATATCTAATAAGACAAGGTCAGGTTTTCTTAGGTGGTAGGCGCTGATGGCTTCTTCAAAAGAAATGGCAATATTGACTACGTGATGACCTCTTTCTTCTAGATAAATTTTGATAGTCTCAGCAATGAGTATCTCATCTTCCACGATTAGTATATTGATTCCTTTCATATCAATGATACTATTTTTTCTTCAAATAATAAGGTAAATACAGCTCCGGAATCATTATATCTAGAACTTTCGCCTTGCAACTGTCTGACCATATTTCCGATAAGAGTGAGTCCCATGCCTTGTTTTGACTTAATGATAATATCTTCTTGCAAACCTGGACCGTTGTCTTTGTATGTCAGCAGATACTCGGACTGCACAAATTTCAAGCTAATGTTTATCTTAATCTTGTTTTCGTCAGATTGAGCATATTTTAGAGAATTACTGATGAGTTCAGAACATATGATACCCAGAGGTAGCACGGTTTCGAGATTGAGCATGATTTGATCTACGTCTGTGACAAAAACTATCTGTTTGTTTACATCTTGCAATATCTGAAAATTTGAAGTCAGTTCTTGAATATATTCCTTGGTGTCTATCTTTTCGAAATCTCCCGAACGATATAATTGTTCGTGGATGAGGGCGATACTGAATACTTTACGAGAGAGATCGTCCAAGTAGGTTTTGACACTGCTATTATTCGTATGGTGTCCATGCAAGGCTAATAAACTGATGACCAACTGAAGGTTATTTTTGACACGATGATGTACTTCTGATAGTAAAATGGATTGTTTGAGTATGGATTGATTGAGCGCTTCGTTGTTGGTTGTAATAGTAATGTTCTGTTGCGCTATTTGTTTTCTTTTTATCTGATTATTATATACCACATAAATTAGGACAAGCATAAGAATACTCATTGCCGCCAGTCCTAATCTCAAAATAAAACTGTTATTCTCTGCATTTATGACCTTTTCTTTTTCCTTTGCAATGGCAAACTCAATGGCATCTGATTCTATTTTTTCTTGATTGACAATACTTTCAGATTTTTTGAAAAACTCATTGCTTTGTTTTAGATAATAGTAAGCAGTATCTATCATATTTTTATCTTCAAAATAGTTACTTTTAAAGGCTGTAATCCGACTTAGAAGACTAAAATATCCAGTATTTTTTTCTGTAATTAGGTTACTATACATTTGTGCTGTATCGACAGCAGCCTTAGCTTTTTCAGGCATTCCGTCTAGCCAATAGCTCTGTGCAATATTTTTATACATACTAGCAGCACCGAAATAATTTTTATTATTATAAAATAATGAAGCCGCTTCTCTAAAATACTTGGTGGAAGTTTCTAATTCTTTGGTTAAAATTCCTAATAACAGATAGCCATCCGTTTGGGCACGAAGAATCTCTTCCTTTTTACCTAGATCTACCGCTTGCCAAGCATATATTATTGCCGAATCTCTATGGCCAAATATCCGCTGATAAGACGAATATCTATAGGCATATATTGGCTCAATATGATGCAAATTGTGTTTGTTTATTATAGCTTTTGCCATCTGAAGATTTCGCAAACAATCCTTGTTCCTACCTACAGATTCATGACATCTAGCGACAGAAATATAACTTTGGGCAGCTATTTCCCATTCATCCTGTTGCTCTGCGATTTTGATGATCTTATAATATAGCAGGAGCGCTTTTTCAAATTCATTTCTTAACTCCAAAGACTCTCCTTGATAATAGCCAATCCATAAAGCTATCGGACAATTTTCGTTTTTTTGCGCTTTGATGACTAACAACAAAGAATCAGCTAAGGCAAATGCTTTAATAGCATTTTCTACGGCAATGAATCGGACTAATCTTTCAAATTCAGGTTTTAATTCCTTTTCTAGTTTGACACAATCCAAAGAAAATACAGGGAATGCGGATACTATAAAAGCAAGCACAAAGCACACTTTATTGCAGGATAGTAAACGCAAAAATATATGTTTTATAAAAGGTATGATGTTAAAAATTTAGCGACAAATCTATGATAAAAATCGAGTATTTAGACAAATTGAGTACACAATGTTCTGAAAAGATGATGTAATGTTCTGAACAGTAGAATATCTGACAAAGGCTGACAATACCTAAGGGATCAATGGTAATACCTTCCTATCGGAGGCAATATTATAACAATAGTACAAACAAAATAGTCCAATAAACTTCATATTTTTCATTGATTCTTCTTCAGAAAATATTTCCATAGCGAAGGCTACACAAATATTTTTTGAATCGACTGAATAAAAAATCTATTCATTTATTTTGGAATATTTTATAAATACAATTGGTAATAAGTATTTGTAATCTCTATAAAATAAGCGTTTTGAACTATTCAAATGCTATTCAGAACATATAAACTACCATTCAGAACTTTGAGAAACTGAAAATAAACTGGAGATGTAATATTCTATATTTTTGCACTGACCTATATTTTACAATTTACCGATGTACGAAAATAGGTCAAATTAGATAACATTAAAAAGAAGTTGAATTGGAAAAATTCCCTTCAAATCAAAACCTGAATTTATGAGATATATTTTAACATTCCTTTTGTTATTGACCATAAATTTTTCTGTAGTAGCGCAATTGGGGTCTCTCGAAAATTTGGATGATACCACCAAAAAAGGATTCTTCAATAGCCACTTCAGCAGCTTCTTCAAAGATTTTACTGATTTTGGCGATCCATTTGCTTTATCAGGTGGCATCGGTCTTAATATGCGATCTTACAGCGCTTATGGTGGTGCATTGAGACAAGATCCATTTTTCTATACGTTAAATACCAACTTGAATGTCAGGATTTATCAAATAGATCTACCTTTTTCAATGGTCATCACAGCAAAAAACGAACAATCATCACTACCCAATCTGTCAGACATTAAAGATGCATTTCAGGATAAAATTGGTTCTATCAATAATAGATTCGTACGATTTGGCATTAGTCCACAATATAAGTGG
>JBBRJL010000308.1:0-4314 GCA_038219375.1 Chitinophagales bacterium
CTCAATATATAGTCGTTATGGATCCTCTCGATGGCTCATCAAATATTGATGTTAACGTTTCTGTGGGTACTATATTCGGTATATATAAAAGAATAAGTCCTGTGGATGGACCATGTGTACAAGAAGACTTCCTACAGAAAGGCACTGCACTTGTTGCTGCGGGCTATGTACTGTATGGTACGTCTACGCTATTGGTTTATTCTACTGGCGATGGTGTCAATGGATTTACACTCGACCCAAGTATTGGTGAGTTTTGTTTGTCACATCGCAATATCCAAATGCCTGTATCGGGCAATTATTACTCTGTAAATCAAGGTTACTACTTAAAGTTTGACCTTGAAATGCGAAGGTACATTGACCACTGTTCTGACTTGAATTATAGGTTGAGATACATAGGTAGTATGGTGTCAGATATTCATAGAATAATGTTTCAGGGTGGTATATTTTTATATCCAAATACAAGAAAATATCCCAAAGGCAAGTTGAGACTACTTTACGAATGTTACCCAATGGCATACATCGTCGAACAATCAGGTGGTACAGCCTTCACATGCAAACTAGATAGGATTATGGATGTAGAAATCACGTCACTTCACCAGACATCTTCTATCGTGATGGGATCAAAAGAAATGGTCAGAGATATGAAGGAATTTGTTGAAAAGTACGGAGCCGTAATTCAATAATAAAATTTTAGAATGTATAGATACCAAATATTATTTATCTTTATTATTATGGGCTTTGGCAGTTATGCTCAAGTCAATATCAAACTGATAAATATACCTGCGAATACACCGCAACCTGTCAATATCTTCATTGCAGGCACTATGAATAATTGGAATCCTGGAAGTTCTGATTACAGACTCAAAGTTGATAGTTCTGGTCATTATATCATCACTTTTTCACCTGCTGTCGGTAATGTGAAGTTCAAATTTACACAAGGTTCTTGGGCGACAGTAGAAGGTACTGCACAAGGCGGATTTATACCCGACAGATCGATTGTTTATAATGGGCAAGCCATCACGATTGAACTCAGTATTGCTGGTTGGGAAGGGGCTGGAAATAGCACTTCTACCGCATCACCACAAGTTAGCATCCTCTCAGAAACATTTGATATACCACAACTGAATAGGAAACGAAGAATTTGGCTATATTTACCAAAGGATTATAAAGATAGTCAAAAAAAATATCCTGTTTTATATATGCATGATGGCCAAAACTTGTTTGATAGAATCACAAGTTTCTCTGGCGAATGGCGTGTAGATGAAAGCCTAGATAGTATGATGCTAGCAGGAGATTATGGTTGTATCGTAGTAGGTATTGATAATGGTGGCGGCAACCGGCTGAATGAGTATTCTCCTTGGGTCAATACACAATATGGCGGCGGACAAGGAGACGAATACGTAGATTTTCTAGTAGAAACCTTAAAGCCATATATCGACCTCAATTATCGAACACTCATCGATTCGGATAATACAGCCATATTGGGTAGTTCTATGGGTGGTCTCATATCCATGTATGCAGGCATTAAATATCCTGAAGTCTTCGGCAAAGTTGGTGCGTTTTCATCCGCTTATTGGTTTTCAGATGAAGCTTACAAGCAAGTCAACGACACTGGCACAGATTCGATGTCTTACTTTTATCTTATTGCAGGTGCTCAAGAAGGAGGTAATCAAGTAGGTGATATGAACGAAATGATCGCTAGCCTAAAAGCAAATGGTACATCAGATGCTAATATTATCGGAGAAGCACATCAGGATGGAAAACATAGCGAATGGTATTGGGCTAGAGAATTTCCAAAAGCTTACAAATGGTTGTTTGAAAAAAAAACTTCGATAGTAAATAGTCTACCCGAAGTGTCTTTTAAGATATGGCAAAGCGGCAATACCTTGAATATATCTGGTTATAGCAATGTCAATGGTGAAATACTGAATATTTATGATGTGGCAGGTAGAAAAATAGTATCAGATGTCATCCAAGATAACCAAATTCGGTTGATAGAGGATGTTGTATCAGGACTGTACATCGTCCAAATCGGCGACCAAAATAATAGTGTGAAAGTTTATTTGAGTAATCAATAAGGATCCACATCAATATTGACTCGGACGGACTTACTATTGGGTAATAATTTTAGTTTGTTTCTTTCGTCGATGATTAGTTGTTTTATATTATGGACAACTTTTGGATCTTTTTCCATTTTAATGGTGATCGTCTGAATGTATTGACCACGTATCCTAGATATACCTGGGATGGCAGGTCCTATCAATCTGTTGCCTATTTTTTTTCGCACCTGATCTGCAAATACTTGGGCAGCATGCGCTACCGTAGTTGGGTTTTTATGTAACAATTCGATTTGAATCATTCTGAAAAAAGGTGGGTATATAAACGCTTTTCGTTCACTAGCTTCACGCATATAAAATCTATCATACAAGTGATGCATCGTCTCAATAATGACAGGATGTCCAGGATTATATGTCTGAATGATGACATTTCCTTGTTTGGCACGTCTTCCTGCGCGACCAGACACTTGTGTGAGCAACTGAAATGCCCTTTCATTGGCTCGAAGATCAGGGTATCTTAGCAGCGCATCAGCATTAAGTACACCTACTAGAGATATATTCTCAAAGTCAAGCCCCTTGGTTATCATTTGAGTACCTACTAAGATATCTATCTTTTTTTCTTCAAAATCATGTATAATATTTTCGTAAGCTAGTTTTGTTTTGGCGGTATCCATGTCGAGTCGAGCTACATTTGCTGTAGGGAAAAGCGCTTTCATATGTTCTTCTATCTTTTCTGTACCGAATCCTTCCTGATGTAGATCGTGGTTGCCACATGCAGGACACTGTACTGGTATTTTAGTACGTGTGCCGCAATAATGGCATCGCAGTTCATTGAATGCTTTGTGGATCGTGAGGTTGACATCACAATTTGTACAGTCTGCTTTCCACCCACATGAATGGCATGAAATAGTAGGAGCGTACCCACGTCTATTCTGAAAGATTAGGACTTGTTCTTTTTCTATGAGTGCATTTTCAATGGAATTGGTCAAGTGTTTGCTGAATAGACCGTCAAATCTTTTGTCTTTATACTCTTCCTTGAGATCTACGATTTGTATTTTTGGCAGTACGGATGCGCCATGTCTTTCTGTCATATTGACGAGCCCATATTTGTCGCTTACTGTATTTGAAAAAGATTCCAAACTTGGTGTAGCACTACCTAGGATAATAGATGTTTTCATCAAATTACTCAAATAGATGGCTGCATCTCGTGCATTATATCGTGGACTAGGATCATTTTGTTTGAATGATGGATCGTGTTCCTCGTCTACAATGATCAATCCAAGATTACTATACGGCAAAAATAAACCTGACCTAGCTGCTATGACAAGTTTTGCGCCTATGAGTACAGCATTCCACATTTCCACACGTTCCTGATTATTCATCCGGCTATGGTAGACTAATACTTCTGCCCCAAAGATAGTTTTGAGTCGCTCTACCATATGAGTCGTGAGCGCTATCTCGGGTAGTAAATATAGAGTTTGCTTATTATAAGCCATAGTATCCTTGATGAGTTCGGCATAAACCCTAGTTTTGCCGCTACCTGTGATACCATGGAGCAGACAAGGTTTGTCAGCCGCTAGGATTTCTTTTATCTGACGAATGGCATTAACTTGCATATCGCTAAGTGGATCCATCGTTTCAGGCTCATATTCAGAAGTTTTAGCGTGAATCCTGCTTAGTTTTTGTTTTTTGATTGTAAAAATATTCTTTTTGGCAATCGCTTGAATGACGCTGCTGTCTACACCTGCGAGCGACGTTATATCAGAAGCTGGCATAGAGAATATTTTATTTCGTGAAATCTGTACAAAAGCGAGTAGCGCCTTAGTCTGTTTTTCACTATTGGCCACTAGATCAAAAGCATCAGAAAGCCGATTTGGATCAGAAAGGTATGGCTCGTTTAAGGAAACAAAATTGACCATTCTTGCTTTGAATTTTTCTATGAGTTCTTCCTTGATAGAGATGATATTTTTGTCAAGGAGACTTCTCAGAATGGGAAAGATGGTTTTTTTATTGAGAATATCTTGAATCTGAAGTATTGTAAGTTCGTTTTGAATGGAGACGGCTTCTGCTACCAGATATTCGTCATCATTGAGTTCCGCTGTGATGTCTTCGAGTTCGCCATTAAAAATAACTTTAGTCTCGCTTTCCAATTTTAATCCCGACGGCATAGCCACATTCATCACTTCTCCTATGGTACAACAATAATAAGCTGCCATCCATGTCCAGAATTTCAGTTGTATTTCGGTCACCAACGGCG